>DASPJG010000062.1:0-2129 GCA_035628755.1 Pyrinomonadaceae bacterium | reverse complement strand
CCGTGCCGCGCTCCGGGAAATAGACGTGCGTGATGGGTTCGTTCGAGCGATACAGGACTTCACCGAGCGACAGTTCGACGGGTTCTAAATGGGCGGAGAGGCGTTCGAACTCGGCGGGCGGCAGGGCGCGCAAAATCCGGTTTTGTGTGGGCGTGGATGGAATGTTGAAAGCTGACATAAAGGTGGCCTTTCCTACCGCTGGTGTTGAACGTCTATGAAGGGAGCACGCAACAACAGGCAAAGATTGCTAGACCAAACCTAATGTCGGAAGCAGTTAAACTCGAAAACTGGGTCACATCATAGTACAAGTTTCCAAAGCACACAGTACGGCAGCGCGCACAACCCGATTCTGACATATGCGCGCTGGCGTACTGTGTAGTGAGTTTCGGGATGGCATACTGTTGTGCGGTTATGAAGGGACTGACACGATGAATAATCAGGACGGGGAGCGGGGCACGATCTTTCTGGTGGAAGAGGACGAAGATGTGCGTCCTAACCTGCGCCGCAATCTCCGAAAATACGGCTACCGCGTGTTGCTGGCGGTGGACGAGGAAGATGCGCTGGACAGGGTCGGCGACGGCGTTGTGCCTGCCGATCTGGTGCTGCTCGATCTGATTGGCAAATCAACCGACGAGGTCTTGCAAATCGGGCGCAGGATACGCGAACACGCGAAATACGACGGCCACACGCCGCTCGTCATGCTGGCCGAAAAGTACGGCGCGGACGTGGAAGGCACGGATGTCAACATCGGCGGCAATGATTGGATCACCTACCTTGAAGACCACGAACAGTTGAAGCAACTGCTCGCGCGCCTGCTCAGCAAACCAGCCAGCGAGGAAACTGCCTGACGTTGAACGGCAGGCTTCCAAACAGAACAATTGTCGGTTGACCGGAGAACGCGCCGCCAGTACCGGCGCGTTTCCTTTAGCGGGCGAAATCTTCTGCTTTAAACAGCGCGTGTATAAGAGGGCAGCAGGCGGGTGAGCGTGCTCCTGAACTCGTTGAAGTCGAGCGGCTTCGTGAGGTATGCGGCGCACCCGGCGGCGCGCGCCGCGGCCTGAAACTCCGCCCCGATGTGCCCGGAGAGGATGACGATGGGCACATCGCGCAACGACTCCTGCTCACGGATCAGGCGGGTGGCCGAGAGGCCGTCGAGTCTCGGCAGGCTGCTATCCATCAGCACCAGATCGGGGCGTCGGCTGATTGCCGTCTTGACTCCCTCCGACCCGTCCGCGGCTTCCAGCATAACGTACCCTTCTCGCTCCAGAATCATTCTGAGCATGAAGCGCGTGTCCTCGTGATCCTCGACCACCAGCACCACCGGGCGATCTTTCTGTTCCGGCTTATCTGTCATAACGGGAGAGTGCGGTATTAGCTGCCTGCTTCGCGCGTGCCGCTGCGCCGGATTCGGTGATAGTTAGCGTCGGGCGGGTGAAGGAGCAGGCGGGCTGCGCGATGAAGTCCGTTCTTGCTTTCCACTTGTCCGGTCGCTCCGCTTTGATGAGATATTCCGCGAGCGCGCGAGGCCAGTAGATTCGCGCTCCTGATTCCGTAGCCGCTCCGGCATTCACACTGATTTAACGTGAGCGAGCAGAGTGTAGCGGGTCGAGGCGGCGTCCGTCTGTACGCTTCAAGGCGAACTCTAAAGGCCATGATCATACGTTGGCTTAGTGCACATCTCTCGACGGTACGACTTGGTACAGATCAGTTTCCTTCAGTGCAATATATTTGACCTCCCCTGACAATTTCAGCGTCGAAGACCCGGAAGCGGATTGTGTGCCCCGGCGAGGAGCGAGCCTTTGCCGCCTCCGGTTCGTCCTCGATGTCTGACCTGACGGAGGTTTCATGGGTCTGTGCATTCTGCTGGGGCTGCTGCGGCCAATGCTGTGTGTCTGCTTGATGGCTCACGGCAGCATACCGGGAATTAAAGAACAAGCGAACGGCAAACCGCAGGGTGCAGCTGCCGCAGGCGATAGCGTCGCTTCCGTCTCTGCGCTGGTGGGCAAATCAGCCATCCCGCTGACCGGCCAGCACGGCGACTACGATGCGCTGATGAATTTAGTCGGCGACGCACGTTTCGTCCTGCTCGGAGAAGCCACGCACGGCACACACGAGTTTTACCGCGAGCG
>DASPJG010000061.1:0-3496 GCA_035628755.1 Pyrinomonadaceae bacterium | reverse complement strand
GTGGGCAGCGCGACGTGATCGGCTACGCCTTCGCCATCAACGGCAAGATCAACAGCGCGGACGTTTACGCGGCCAACGCCCTCTTCCTCGAACTCTGGCCGAGTTTGTTGAAGGCGAGCGCGGTCGAGGCGATTGCGGAGTTGCGCCGGGGTCAGAAGTTCGACGCGGTTTCCCCGGCTGAAGTCCAGGCGTTTCTTGACGATGCCGAGGCGGGCGCGGCCACCGAGCGCGACGTGACGAAGCGCGTCCAGATGATCACACGCGAGAGCAAGGTCAACATCCTCCTTGAGACACGCGACCGCTCCGCGTCGGGGGCGTGGCTGCACCGCAGCTACATCAAGAAGTAGGAGTTTAGAACCGGCGGGAAAAGTAATTGCCGGGGCGGGGGCGAGTCGGCTGCGTATCCGATGACCGGAGAGCGCGGGCAGCAGGCGCGACCACGCACCGGCGATTACTTTTCTTTGCGTTCGCGTCCGTTGTTTTGTGCTATTCTTGCCCGCGCCAATTCCCCTGCAACAAAATCTAACGCTCGTGCAATTTTGCCCGACAACTTACAGGAGAAGACTTTTATGCGTGCTCTGAAATTTTCCGGGACACAGGGTTTGACGCTCTTGCTCGCCCTCGCTCTCGCGGGCGCGGCCTGCCAGCCGGGGCCGGCCACGAACACCAACGCCACCACCGCGAACACCAACGCCACGAACGCCAACACCGCCGCCACACCCGTTGTTTCCGCCGCCTCAATCGAGACGCGCGAACCGGAGCAATACAAGGCGACGCTCGTTTTCACCGCCACGGCGGAGGGTCAGTCGAAAGCTCTCCAACTCCCGATTGACGTGGCGCGCAGCGGCGATAACCGTCGCTACGCCTTCAACAACATTCCCGTTCTCGGTCAGGTCATCTTCCTCGACCGCGCCGACAAACGCTATCTCATCCTGCCGGGGCGCAAGCAGTACGCCGAGATCACGCCGGAGTTGATCGGCTTCGACGTGCGCTCGCTGACGCCGGGGCAGATGGTCACGGTGCTGCAAAACCAGCGCGGCGTCGAGCGCGTCGGCGAGGAGCAACGCGAGGGGCGCACGGTCGTCAAGTATCGCCACGCGGCGACGGCCAAGACCGCTTCGGCGGCGGGCGACGTGGTGACCGAGAGCTTCATCTACGTGGACAAAGAGACGGGGCTGCCGCTGCACGCAGACCTGACCGGACAGTCTACGGGGAACGTGCAGGGCGTCAGCCGCGCGTCTCTCGTCGCCGACATGCGCGACATTCAGACGACCGTTGATCCCACGCTCTTCGAGTTGCCGACGGGACTGACGAAGTTGACGGAAGAAGAAATCAAACAGCAGGTAGCGGCCATCGGCCAGTTCTTGCAGTTCGCCCTGAGCGCGATCAATGCGCGCGCGGGCGGCGGCACGACCGGCGGCACCACGACCACCCCGACTGCGCCGCCCGCGAGCGGCACGTCGTCGCCCATCCCGTCGCCGACTCGCTGACGAGGTAAAAGAAGAAGATGAAATACATCCTCCTGCTCCTCGTCGGTCTGCTCATCGGCGCGGCCTTGACGTTCTACATCTTCGTGGGCGCGCCGCGCATGAAACAGGCGCAGACGGGCGCGCCCCTGCAAGCGCCGGACGCCGCAGGCGACCCGCCCGGCACTGCCGTCCTGACGCTCGACGAGAAATTCTTCGACACGCTGCTCACCACCATCTTCCGCGACCTGAGCGCGCCCGCGTTTCGTCTCGCCACGATGCCGAAAGAGACGCAGGTGGCGACGGTGCAACCGGCGGGTTTCCGCTTCGTGCAGGCGCAGGAGGGCGGCGGCTGCACGAATCAAATCGTGATTTCGCAGGAGGGCGGCGGCGTGCGCACGGGCGTGAGTTTGAAGAACGGGCAGGTCATCGCGCCGCTCGCCTTCAGCGGCAGCCGCGAAGTCTTCGGCAATTGCATGAACTTTCGCGGCGTGGCCGAAGCCAACATCACGCTCCACTTCAAACCCGAAGAACAGACGCTCTACGGCCAGATCGAGGTGGTGAGCGTGAACCTCGAAGGCGTTTCGCCGCTCGCCAGCCCCTTCGTCACGGGCTTCGTCCAGACGGCGATCAACCAGAAGGTCAACCCGCTCGTCCTGATGCGCGGCGCGCAACTCTCTCTGAACATCCCCGTGCAGGCCAGCAACGGCACGCTCAAGGCGCAGGCCAAAGAGGTTCGCGCCGAAGTCAAAGACGGCGCGCTGCGCCTCCATGTCACCTACGACTTCTCCGGCGCGCGCGCCTCTCTGCCGAGCGCGCCGCCGCAAAGCTAGCAGACGCCTCCGCGTAGAATGCGGGAGGCGGGTTAAAGTATCGAACTGCTCAACACTTAGTTCGATACTTTAACCCGCCTCCCGCATTTCGCCTTCAGATCATTTTTCTTCCACTTCGGCCAAGCCTCTGATCGCGGGGCCGTTGACGACGTGGCCGTCCGTCTGGTAGCGCGAGCCGTGGCAGGGGCAGTCCCAGGTCTTCTCCGTCGAGTTCCAGCGGACGACGCAGCCGAGGTGGGCGCAGATGGCTGAACGCTCGTGGAGCGTACCCGCTTCGTCTCGATGACACGCGATTTTCGTTAGACCGCGCCGGATGATCGCGCCGTCGCCCGCCTTGATCTCCGAGGCGTCCGACACCTCGCCCGGCGTTACGAGGTCTGTGTACTGCGCGGCCACGTTCAAATTCTCTTCGGCAAAATCTCTGATCGCAGAGAGCGTCTTGCGCGACGGGTCGTAGAGTTCAGCCCATTCGTTCGTGCGCCCGGCGATGAGATCGGTGAGCAGTATTCCGGCAATCGTGCCGTGCGTCATGCCGTTGCCGGAGTCGCCGGTGGCGATATAGACGTTGTCGCTGTCGAGCGGGTTGCGCCCGATGAAGGCGAGGCCGTCCACAGGCTCCATCACCTGCCCCGACCAGCGAAACTCGAAACTCTCGACCTGCGGGAAACGCTCGCGCGTCCATTCCTCCAGACGCCGGAAACGCTCCTCCGCATCGTCGGCCTGCCCCGTCTTGTGATCTTCGCCACCGACGATCAGCACGTCGTAGCCGCCGCCCTGCTCGCCTTCATCTTCGACGCGCTGCAAGCGCAGGTAGTGATAAGGGTCGCCCGTATCCCACAGGAGAAGCTGCGGCACGCCCCCGCGCGGCACGCGCCCGCCGACAACGAAGGTGCGATACGGCGCTTGCTTTGTGTGAATGGCGACGAGATCGTTGACGGGTGAATTGGTCGCCACGACGATTGCGCCCGCCGAGACGACCGCGCCGCCGCTCGTCTCGACGCGCGCCTCTTCGCCGCCCTCGATCTTGCTCGCGTGCGTCTGCGTGTAAATCTCGCCGCCGCCGCGCCGCACGGCTTCGGCCAGCCCGCGCAGGTATTTCAGGATGTGAAACTGCGCCTGACGCGGAAAGCGCAGAGCCGCCCCCGTGTCGAACGATTCGACGGGCGCGCGTTCGACGTGCTCCACCTCGTTCAGCCC
>DASPJG010000060.1:0-5184 GCA_035628755.1 Pyrinomonadaceae bacterium | reverse complement strand
CTCCACGGCCTGCCGCGTCCGTCTTCGCGGCGCGGCGGTTCTGGTATCAAGGGGGCTAAAATAGCCCATTGTTCATCAGTTAGTTCTTCGCCTCGTGCCATGCCGAAATGCTAGCATGGGTATTTATGAGACTGCTTCTAGAGAAAAGCAGGATTCTTTCTATTCACGACCTACGATTCACGGTTCACGTTCTTACTGTCTTCTTCGTATTCGCGGAGCTTGCGATAGAGGGTGCGGGCGGAGATGCCGAGGACGATGGCGGCGCGTTCGCGGTTGCCGCCGGTCTCTTCGAGGACGCGGATGATGTGCTGGCGTTCGAGTTCTTCGAGCGTGCGGGTGGGCGCGCCCGTGTCTGCGTCGCGTGTCTGCGGTGCGGCGGTTGCGACCGCGGATTCCTTGCGGCTGAGTTGTAAGAACTGTGCGGCTTCGATCTCGTCCGTCTCGGAGAGGGCGGCGGCGCGTTCGATGGTGTTACGCAGTTCGCGCACGTTGCCCGGCCAGTCTAAGGATTCGAGCAGGCGGCGCGCTTCTTCGGAGAGCGTGAGCGCGGGTCGCTGGAAACGCTCGCGGTAGAGGGCGAGAAAGTGATCTATGAGGGCGGGGATGTCTTCGCGTCGTTCGCGTAGGGGCGGGACGTGGAGCGAGATGACGTTGAGGCGATAGAAGAGGTCTATGCGGAAGCGTCCCTGCTGCACGTCTTCGGTGAGGCGGCGGTTGGTGGCGGCGATGATGCGCACGTCCGAGGCGCGGTCGCGCGTCGAGCCGACGCGGCGGAAGCGTCCCTGTTCGAGAAAGTGCAAGAGCTTGACCTGCATGGGCGCGGGCAGATCGCCGATCTCGTCGAGAAAGAGCGTCGAGCCGTCGGCTGCTTCGATGAGGCCGCGCTTCATCGCGGTCGCGCCCGTGAACGCCCCTTTCTCGTGGCCGAAGAACTCCGACTCGAAGAGAGCTTCGGGCAACGCGCCGCAGTTGATCGTGATGAGCGGCGAGTCGCCGCGCGCGCTGCGCGTATGGATGAAGCGCGCGAGCACGTCCTTGCCCGTGCCGGACTCGCCCGTGAGGATGACGGTGGAATCGAGACGTGCCGCCGCCTCCGCGATGGAGACCAGCCCGCGCATCGCCTCGCTCGCGTGGACGAGCGTGTGCGCGCTCTCTTCGCCGGAGGGCGCGCTGCGCGTCGCTGCCGCGCGCAAGCCTGCGTTCTGCCTGACGAGTCGCCGCTTCTCGTCGGCCTTGCGAATAACGGCCTCCATCTCGTCGAGCGTGGCGGGCTTGGTCAGGTAGTCATACGCGCCGAGGCGCATCGCCTCGATCCCGGTGCCGAGCGAGGTGTCGGCGGTGAGCATGATCACTTCGGGCGGATCGTCGAGTCGCCTGATCTCGCGCAGGGCGTCGAGGCCGGTCATGCCGTTCATGCGCATGTCTAACAGCACGACATCGTAGTCCGTCGCCTGCAACGACTCGATGGCCTCCTCGCCCGACACAGCCGCCGCCATCTCGAACCCCGAACGCGACAACTGCTCCGTCACGAGCCTGCGCAACAGAGGATCATCATCAACTAAAAGGACGCTGATCTTTCTAGTCATAGCACTGGGAAATGACGAAGCGGCGACGCGGAAAGATGAAGTGACAGCAGCAGCCGTCTATCGTTCATCGTTCCGCGTTCGCGCCTCATCGCTTCTTCATCCTTCGTCTCTCGCCTCCGGCGCGCGGCGGGGCAGCCAGAGGCGGAAGCGGCTGCCCGCGCCGAGTTTGGATTCGACGGTGAGCGCGCCGCCGAGGGCTTCGGCGAGCGTGGCCGAGATGGCGAGCCCGAGTCCCGAACCTTTGCCTGCCTCCTTCGTGGTGTAGAACGGGTCGAAGATGCGCACGAGCATCTCCGCCGGGATGCCTGCGCCCGTATCGGCCACTTCGATGCGGGCGCGCTCGCCTTCGAGCGCGGTTGAGACGCTGATCGAGCCGCTGCCTTCCACGGCGTCGAGCGCGTTCGTCAACAAGTTGTCGAGAATCTGCCGCACCAACACTTCGTCAGTCGCCACCTCGCCGATCTGCGGGTCGAGTTCCGTCCGCACGGGCGTGCCCTGCGCCTCTTCGCGCTGCGAGAGAAGCAGCACGCCGCGCTCGACAAGCGCGTTGATGTCGCATGGCTCGCGGCGCGCACGACGCTGGCGCGAGAGATCGAGCAAGCCCCGCGTGATCGCTTTGCAGCGCAACGCCTGACGCACGATCTCTTCGAGGTAAAAATCCCAGGAGCGTTCGGAAGCGACGACGGCGAGATCGGGCGTCGAGCGAATGTCGCGCAGCGTCGCTTCGGCGCAGGTCGTGATGGCGGCCAGCGGATTGTTGATCTCGTGCGCGACCCCGGCGGCGAGTTGGCCGACGGTGGCGAGGCGGCGCGAGCGCGAGAGTTGTTCCTGCATCTCCGAAATCTGCGTCACGTCGCTCCAGGTGATGACGCTCGAACCGCGCCCGCCCTCCGCCCCGTCGAGCGGCGCGACCGCGACGAGGTAGCGGCGCGAGTCTTCGGCCTGTATCTCGAAGGACGAGGCCGCTCCCTGTGTATTTGAGTTCATGTGAAAGGCGGCGGCGCGCTCGCCGAAGATTCGCGCAAACGCCACGTCGCAGGCGAGGCCGATGGCTTCGGCTGGCTGCTCGAAGCCCATCATCTCGGCGGCCATCGCGTTGCAACGCGTGAGGCGCATCGAGGCATCGTGGACGATGATGCCGTCGGGCATCGCGTCGAACGTCTGCTCCCAGATTTTTTTGCCCGCGCTGACGGTCTCCAGCAGCCGCGCATTGTCGAGCGCGAGGGCGGCCATCTCCGCGAGGCTTTCGAGCAATTCCTTCTCATCCGGGCTGAAGCGATGTGCGCTGCGGTAGCCGATGCCGAGCAGCCCGAGAGTTTCGCCGCGCGCGCGCAGGCGCACGAGCGCGAGATCGCGCAAGCCCTCCGCGCTGTGCAGCGGAAACTCGCTCGCCGGAAGCTCGCCGCCCACGTTGCGCACTTCGATGATCGTCATGTCTCTGGCGGAAGCGGCCTGCTCCGCGAACATGCCGCGCAGCGGGTTGACGATCTCTTCGTGCGCGTCGCCGAGCGAGGTGAAGCCGCTCGTCGCCTTCCATGTGATCGTGCCTTCGGCGATGGCGAGCGTGGCGACGCTCGCCGTGTCCGAGCGCATGACGCGCCGCACCATCTCCACGACGCCGCGCAATGCCGCCACGCTCTCGCCGTGCGTGTCGCCGTCGCGCGCCGCTTCAGAGGACGCCCGGGCGTTCGTCTCCGTGTGCGCGTTCGTCGTCTCTGTCCGGTTCTTCGACGGATCGATCATGTGAATTCAATTGAGCGGTCGGGGGCGGCCTCAGTTTGGCGGACTTGGAAAAGCTGTCTCGCGGCTCGGATGCCTGTCATCTTCTACGCGCGCCGCCCGTCCGTCAAGAGGAAAATGGCCTCAAGCAAATCGCCCGCCCGCCGCCGCCGCGATTTTCTTTCAGGTGACGGGCGCGCACGGCGTCGTGCCCCGCTCAATCGCCGGCTCTCAAGGCTTTTATCGCATAACGGGGCGCGGCACACGCGTTGCCATTGTGAAGCGCGACGGTCAGGATAATTTCACAGGTCAATGGAGAAGAAGTCTCATGCGAAAAATATCAAACGCCCGCTTGCGCCCCTGCGTGTTCTCACTCGTCGTGCTGCTCGCCTGCGCCGCATGCGCACACGCGCAGGCAGCGCGCGAAGCGGAGCGCAACTACCCGGACTCTGACGCGCCCGCCGCCGCGCGCCCGGCGACAGACCGCCGCGCCCGCCACGACACGCCAGCCGAAATCCTGCGCGCCGCGCGCACCATCCACATCTGCCCGAACCGCCACATCAACGCCGACTATCTCGAATACAAGCTCGACAAGTTGCCGGAGTTCGGCCAGTGGCAACTCTCGATCGTGAAGAACCCAGAGCGCGCCGACCTCGTGCTGGAAATCAAGAAGACCGCGCTCAACTATATCTTCAGCATCGTCGAACCCGAATCCAGCATCGTCGTCGCCACAGGCAAGGTCGTCGCCATCAACGGTCGCGTCGCCGCCGAAGACATCTCTCACCAGATCGTCAAACGCATGCGCGCCGTCCGCGCCCTGCCCGCAAATGAGTGACGGGAAAAACGCGACGTTCACGACCGCTGCAAACTTCTCTTATCAAACGACGGCGATGCCCCGCGCCGCCTCGCTCATTAACAAATTTTTTTGGAGGACTTATGCGCAGGAAAAATCTTATCGCGCCCGTCGTGCTGTTTCTGTTCGCCGCCGCTGCTGCGGGCGTGCACGCGCAGTCGGTCTTAGACGAACACAGGTTCGAGATCGGCGGGCAGTACACGGCGATTGGGTTGGAAGATTTCGACGTGGTGAACGGAATTGGCGGTCGCTTCGGCTACAACTTCAACGAGTATCTCGCGCTCGACGCCGAAGCCAACTTCTTCCCCGAAACGCATCTCGGCAACGAACAGTCCGGCGCGAAGGCGCAGGGCTTCGTCGGCCTCAAGGCGGGCGCGCGCGGGAAATATGCCGGGCTGTTCGCCAAGGCGCGCCCCGGCGTGATGTCAATCGGCGAAATCACTTCGGGCTTTGATTGCAGCCGCACATCCTTCGGTTCGGTGTGCCGTCCGAACCACGCTAACTTCGCGTTGGACGCGGGCGCGGTCGCGGAGTTCTACCCGTCGCGCCGCTCCATCATCCGGCTCGACGTGGGAGACACGATGATCCATCTCCGGCGCGCCACGCGCGATGTCTTCGGCCAGACCACCCAGGCCTCCGGCGACTTCACACACCAACTGCAAATCGGCATCGGTTTCGGCTACAGGTTCTGAGCGGCGAACTTTCGCCTGCCCGGCGCGGGACAAAAAAGAAGGCGACTACGCGAGCGCGTAGTCGCCTTCAACTTTTTAAACGTCCCGGTTTCTCCTAGCCCGCCTTCGGCGCGACGGCGCGCACTTCGGCGGAAACGCCGTCTTCATACTTCTTGAAGTTCCGGTTGAAACGCTCGGCGAGTTCGCGCGCCTTGCGGTCGTAGGCTTCCGGGTCTTTCCAGGTGTTGCGCGGCGTCAGGACTTCCGCCGGAACATCCGGGCAGGAGACGGGCACGCCGACGCCGAAGATCGGATCGGGCGCGGTCTCCACTTCCGAGAGCGCGCCCGAAAGGAT
>DASPJG010000059.1:0-2509 GCA_035628755.1 Pyrinomonadaceae bacterium | reverse complement strand
GGGTCGTGTCCGGGGATGTCCAAAGCCAGTTGGATCGTCGAATCAATCAGTTGGGTGGATAGGCCGCAGACCGCAAAAGGAGAAGGAAAATGAGAAGCAAGAGAAAAATTGTCTTATCGCGCACACTGCTGGTTGCGGCTGCCATGCTGCTGTCATCAATCGGCGCATCAGCCCAGACAGCCACAACGCAACCTGCCCCGGCGAGTTATGACCCGTCGTCGGCCATTGAGGTCAATGTGGGTGATGGCCCAACCGGCGTCGCCTCCGACGGCACGAGCATCTGGGTCACCAACCAGTTCAGCGGCACCGTGATGAAGGTGGCCGCGAGCGGGGCTGTCCTCGGTCGTTTCACGGTCGGTAAAAATCCGACCGGCGTCGCCTCCGACGGCACGAACGTCTGGGTGGCGAACAACTCCGGCGACACGGTCACGAAGTTGTCTCTGGAAGGCGCGGTGCTCGGCGTGTACCCGGTCGGGGACGGCCCGCAAGCCGTGCTCATCGCGGGACAGAACGTCTGGGTCGCCAACGAGAAGGGCAACACCGTGACGAAGCTCTCGACGGCGGGCGCGGTGCTCGGCACTTACCGGGTCGGCAAACGTCCGGTCGCGCTGGCCTCGGACGGCACGAACATCTGGGTGGCGAACAACAAGGGCAACACCGTGACGAAGCTCTCCGCGTCGGGCGTCGCGCTCGGCACTTACCCGGTCGGCGATGGGCCGTCCGGCCTCGCTTTCGATGGGACGGGCATGTGGGTGACCAACTTCTTCAGCGGCAACGTGATGAAGTTAGACCCGAGCAACGGCACGGTGATGGCGCGCGCAATCGTGGGCGACGGCGCGGCGGGCATCACCTTTGACGGGAGCAACCTGCTGGTGGTCAACAACGGCAGCAACAGCGTCTCGGTGCTCGGCAGCGACGGCAACGTCTACACCACGCTGAAGGTGGGCATCAGCCCATACGGCATCGCCGTTACGCCCAACGGCATCTGGGTCACGAACTCCGGCAGCGACTCCATCTCAAGGCGTTAGGCAAACGCAGTGTAGTCCGGCTTTAACAGGGCGGCCATCAGTGGGGTCGGCCTCCGGCGCAGGGATAATTAAGGACGTTTCCCCTGCGCGCGAATGTGCGGCTGGTAAGTGGGTCTATCGGTCGCACACCGCCCGGGCGCTTCATCGAAAGGTGAAGCGCCCGGTTTGCAAATGACGAGGCTCAAACCGCCTAAATCCGACCGCGCGGCCACCGACAGGCCGGAACGCATCAATATGCGAAGACAAGGAAGAATCATGACGAAGAATACTTATACCGTGACCGCGTTTTGCTTCACCCTCATTCTCACGCTCGGATTCGTCGAACCGCCGGGCGTATCTGCGATTGAGGACGGGCATCAGGGACATCATCGCGCGCTCAACCGACGCCACCGCGCGGTGCGGAAAAAGCCCGCCCGGCGGCGTGCGGTCAGCTACACCTGTCCGATGCATCCCGACATACTCTCGAACTCGCCGGGCACGTGCCCGAAGTGTTTGATGGAACTGGTGCGGCAGGACGCGAGACCGGCGAAGCGTAAGCAGAGCAATCGAGAGTAGAGCGATTAAGGGCAGAGCGAGCAAGGAGATGATCGAGGGAGGGCTACACCGGATCATCCTCAGGCGCAGGGAACGATAAATCAATGTGAGCCGGAACATCGACGGGCGCGCAGTCTTACGAAATGAATTCGAAGAACTGCGCGCCCGAAATAATTTTCAGCCGCCGCTTTTTGCTTGTCCTAGCCGAACGTCATACTTCCGCCGAGGTGTCCCTGATACAGAAGTGCCGCCAAGACCAGTGTTGCCAGCAGGAGATAATTAAGACCCGGGCTTTCGCCGCGCCGATGGAGCAACCCGCGCCAGACGGCCAGGATGATGAAGGCGACCGCCAATGAAATCCCCAACCACTGGTGGATGGCTATCACGTCGGCGGGTAGGGCGGCTTCGATAGCCTTCTTCCAAAACCATCCGGCCAACGCCGTGCCGGGCGTGATCACCGCCGCAAAAAGCAGCGTCCACCACGCCGCATGATTAAGAGATTCACGGCGAAACAACTTTCCCGCAGCGTCGCTAAAGACCGACACGGGGATCAGAGCCGCCGTGAAATTGACCAGAATCGGGTGCATGTTTTCCCAAGAGAAAGGCGGCAACGGCAGGCTCATTTTTATACTCCTCCGAACTACCGGGACGACTTCATACCCGCGTTTACTGAACGATGATCTGACCCTTCATCTTCGCATGTGGGGCGCAATGCACGGCGTAAGTTCCGGGCGTGCTGAAGGTATGCGTGAATTCCGCGCCGACATTCACCAGCCCCGAATCAAAGAGCTTGTCGTCGCTCACCACCGTGTGGGCTTTCTTGCCCTTGTTGACCCACGTTACTTTAGTGCCAGCCGGAATGGTCAACTGCGCCGGTTTAAAAACATCATCGTCCATCTCAATCTGCTGTGAGGCAACGCCGCCCGCCCCATCCTTGCTCGCAGCAT
>DASPJG010000058.1:0-5890 GCA_035628755.1 Pyrinomonadaceae bacterium | reverse complement strand
GTCCGCGCCGATGCCGGTCATCGAGCCGCCGCGATGGTGCGAGCCGCCGACGGCCAAGAGGTAGAACGCCTTGTTGCCGATACCGGAGTTGATGTGGACGCCGCCGCTGTCGCCCGTGCCGGTGTAACGCTCGGCATAGTGGTCGGGGTCGTCGTCGGCGGTGAAGCCGCTGTTGCTGGCGGCGTGGGGGTTGTCCATGTAACGCAGGGCATCGCCCGCCACGCTCGGCGTGTAGCACTGCTCGCCGATCTTCCAGGTGTTCGAGGTCTGCCCCTTCGCGAAGCGTTCGACCATCGCGCCGAACACGTCGGACATGGACTCGTTGAGCGCGCCCGACTCGCCCGAATAGATGAGACGCGCGGTGCGGTCGGTGACGCCGTGCGTCATTTCGTGGCCGCAGATGTCGAGCGTGACGAGCGGCGAGAAGGTTGTGCCGTTGCCGTCGCCATAGGTCATGTAGCTGCCGTTCCAGAAGGCGTTGTTGTAGCCGCTGCTGTAGTGGACGACGGAACTGATGAGGCCGGTCACGCCGTCAGCCGAAGCGAAATAAGCGGGGCCGCCCGCGCCGTCAATGCCGCGACGCCCGTGGACGTTGAGGAAATAGTCGTAAACTTTCGACGCGCCGTAATGGGCGTCAACGCCCGCGCGCTGGGTGGTGGAGTTCCAAACGTTGTCGGCGTCGGTGAAGCGGAAGATGGAGGAGGTTCCGTTGCGAGCGTCGAACGTGCCGATCTTGCGCGTGAGGTCTTCCATGTAATAGGTCGGCGAACGGAAGTAGGTGTTGATCGTCACCGTGCCGCTGTAGAGCGACGAGCCGGAAGCGGTCTGCAAGTTGTTGTACTCCCAGATGACGTTGCCGGTCTTGGCGTCAACGAAATAGACGGGCATCGAGGTTTCGTGCGTGCCGTCTTCGCGCCGGAGTTGCACGCGATAGGTGAGGTAATCGTTGCCTTCATGACGAAGGATTTGCATGTCGGTCTCGGGCGGCGCGGTGAGGCAGGTTTCGCAGCCGAGATCGCTGACGGCCGTGCGGACGGCTTCGTCGGGCGTGCGGTAAGGCTCGGTGTCAACCTGCACCGCTTCGATGAGGTCGTCGGTGACGGCAAAGACTGACTCGTCGGGGTTGAGGTGGACGATGGCTTCGCCGCCGAAGACGGGAACGCCTTTATGCGTCTGCTCAAAACGCGTGTGCACTTTTTCTTGATCGTCGGCGAAGACGCGCTTGGCCTTGAGATCGCTCTTGTAGGCGATGCCCTGTTTCGCACCGCGCTCTTCGAGGACGCGCAGGGAAATGTCTTTGGCGCGCGTGAGTTTGCCGGAGGCTGAAGACTTGCTGCTGCGCTGTGCGGATGCGTTATGACGTGGCAGGGCGAGGGCGAACACGAACGCGAGGGAGATCGCGAACACGAAAACGAACTTTTTCATTGATTCTCCTTAAGTTGGGTGCCTGAGTGTTGTGGGTTGGTGAAGATGAGGCTAGCGCGCATGGCGCAGCCCCGTGAAGGGAAAATAGCGGGAAGGATGAAGCAGTCGTGCCGACTAAAAAGAATAAATAAAGCACAGGCCACCGCAAGCGGAGTGCGTAACCGCTAACTAAATTGTTGATAAGGACGCCGGGTTGAGTTGTTGAGAGACTTAACCGGCGTAAGGTCGAAACTAATTGTTTGACTTAATTTACCGCGAACCGGGGGACGCAATTATTACCACCTTCCCGGTGAGAAAGGCAAGCCTTAATTTGCAGAGTTCGCGCCGTAACAGAAAAAGAATAACCCGCCCCGCGCATAACGCCGCGCGCAACCGAACTCGTTGTTGCCCCGCTCCGGCGTCAACGGCATTTGACGAGAAAGGGTTCTTGATTATGAACCAGAGTGAAAGTCTCTTTTGAACTTCTATTCCCGGCGCGCGTGATGGTGAGTTTCATCCTCTCGCCTTCGACCTGACCGGCGAACCTGACCGCGTAGCCGCCGGATTCCGCCCCTTCGCGCACGGGGCCTCCGCGTTCCTCGAAGTAAGTACCGGCGACGCTAAAGCGTCCGCGCCCGTCGAGAACTATCACGCGCGCGATTGTCGCGTGTGCGCAATCGAACTCGATACTCGCGTTGCGCTCCCCGACTTGCAGGCTGATATGTTCTCCTCCCCACATCCCCGGCTTCACGCGCTTCGTTCTGGCCGCGCCCTTGCTTTGAGGCTTGCGCATTTCACCCTCTCGTTGTGCCGTCCGCCTTAAGGCGACGCCGCCGCTTGAACCTCCGGCGGGGAAAGCCAGCAGGACGGTGATGGCCGAGACGCAGAGGATGAGCTTCCGGCGTTGATTCACTTTAATCTCCCGCGCCCGTTTTGCCTCTTCGTGCGGCGTGGCGTCTTGATAAGTGAAAAGGGCGGACACCCGAAAGGCGTCCACCCTCTTCACGATTCGCGTGTAGCGGAAACGCCTACAGGCAAGTGCTCAATTTGAACGAGTGGATAAAGGTCGTCCAGTTGAAGCTGCCGTTGGCGGGGATGTATTCGGTCGTGAATACCATCGAACAGTCGTCAACCGGGTCAACGCTCAAGGTGCTGTAGTCGCCCCAGCGCGAGAGGCTGTTGCCTGTCTGCACGCCCGGCCCCGTGAGAATGTTGGTCTCACTGCCCATCGTGCCCAGAATGTCGAGCGGGCCACGGAAGGCATAACGGATGCTCGGCCTGATGGTGGAAGAGGAGATGTTGTAACCGACGGCGATGCCTCCGGTTTTGTCCATCGCCGCGCTGCCCATCCAGCGAAAATCAGCCGTGGGCGCGAACGTCCCCTGCTGGCGGACGACCGGGGTCGCGCTCGTGATGGTTTGACCCGTCGCGTTGCCCAGTTCGTACCAGCGAATGCCGCTGACGCCGTTTGTCGCCACCGAGTGGTTGACGAGAAGGGCTTCGCGGGTGCCGAGATTGCGATAGCTGAGACGGTACATCAGGCGGTCGGCCAGCGAGTCGAGTTGCTGGGTCGTGCCCGGCTGCGGGATACATCTGCCGCCTCCACACGCACGGCTGAAGGCAGCGACACCGGCGACCGTGGCCGGGCCGGTCAGCGTGCCCGTGCCGGTCGTCCAGTTGACGGCGAACTTCCAGGAGAGAAGAGATGATGTAGAGATGCTGAGCAGCGGATTAGGCGAGCCTGCCGGGGGAAGCGTCTTCCCCTCGATGTCCGCAGGCAAGAGGCTTGCGAAGCTGGTGCTGGTTCGGGCGCAAATCTGCCGCGCGCTCGCACCGATGAGCATTCTATCGCGCTCGAAGGCGCACACCGCGTTGCCGCCGTAGGTGCGGCCACGCTTGAACATGTTGTAGGTGATGTAGTAGCCATCGCGCCACACACCCATCTTCGGATAGTCGTTGAAGTCAGTCCCATAGGAATAGGCGTAGCGGTGGTAAGTGCCGGTCGGGTCAGGGGTGGTCGAGACGGCGACGCACTGCGTGAAGGGTGAAGCGGCGACGGCAAACTGTGTGAGCACCCAACGGTCGGCGAACTGGTCGTACTGCACGATGGGGTCGCCGTCATTGAACGACTCGCAGGGGCCGCCGAAGCCTTGCCAGATGAGGTTGCCGTTCTTCGGGAAGCCGCCGACCAAATTGAAGCCGGTAATTTCGTTGTTTGCTCCCCTCGTCAGGGTGTAGATCGAATAGCGGAGGTTGACCCACTGCACGTAGTGGTTCGGCCCGAGGTCGCCGGTCGTGTCGGGCGGGGCGACGCGTGCATTGGGGTCAACCGGAGTTCCGATGGTCGAGGCCAGCGGGGAGACGTTGGCCGAGGATTGGGAGACGCCCTTCGCGGCCAGAGGATCAATGCCCGCAGGATTAGCGTTGCCGACGGGCAGCGGATTGCCCGGCTTGAAATCCCTGCCGCCTCTCGGTATCGGCTGTTCTTTCAAAGGAACCATATCGCGCAGGGGACGTGATGAGGTGTCGAAGTGTGTGGGGTTGCTCGCCACGGCGCGGTGCTCGACGGCTTGCGCGGGGAGATCACTATTTTGCCCGAGGGCGGAAGTGGGCCAGAGTGTGGAAGCACACAGAGCCAATGCTGCGAATGTCGTGAAGCTTTTTCTAATCATCGTTTCTCCAGAAATAAAGATGGGTCAGGGTTGATAGGGGAAGCCGCCGAGTGAAGCGGCTCCATTGAAGCGGCCCCAATGAGGAATGAGAACGGTGAGAATGAAATTTCTGCACGAAGTTAGAATGATTCAGCCATGACGACTGTCCGGTGAAACAACGAAAACCGCTTTTCCGCTTGTGCCGTAAACTGGTGTGAGACTAGTACGGCGTTTTAACTGAAATGATTAAATTAAAATTTTATTCAGCGGTCGGAGGCGGGGCAGTATATCACTATTGCTGCGGAGTGCAAGAGGAGATTAGCCGGGGCGTCGCATAAGCGAAAACGCGCCCGCAAGCAGGCGCGAGGCGGGTTTAATTGGTGGGAAAAAGGATTGATGAACAGTGCGGGCAAGCGGCAACGCAGTTTCGTCTTGCCACGCTTGCGACGCGGCGGGCGAACCTGATCGCGTGGCTGTCTCCTCGCGGGCTTTCATGCCCCGGCGCGCGTCGCAGTTTCAACGGCTGCGCGGGTACGCGCCCGTGTCATCCGGCTGCCAGTCTACGACGGGTTGGATGGCGAGCTTATCCCGGCAGACCCAGACGTTGGCGCGCATCCCTTTTATCAAAACTTTCCCCTTCCGCTCGATGCGTCGCCAATCGCTCTTTGTGAAAGGTTTGCCATTGAGCAGATAGAACTTTGACGGGTCGTCCGTCGCGGGATGACGGATTGTGACCTCTTCGGTGGTGTCGAAGTTGGTGCGGATGCGGAGGAACGTGCTGCCCTTCCGGCGGCGATAGGCGATCACACGCCCGTCATACAAGGTGAGATCGCTCCGGTCGCATTTCAGCCCCGGCGCGGGCATGACGCGGCCTTGCGGCTGCGGCGACAAGTGTGTCGCCCCGCCGGCTGCGGAGACGGACAGCACTGCCACGAAAAGAAGCGTCGAAAATATACGCATCGAAATTTCCCCAACGTCTCTAAGGTAAATAAGGAGCGCCCCCGAGGAAGCGCTCCTTACATTTTACCGTCACAGGTTTGAACCCCGAAGGCTTATTTGCCCGCGCGGTAGGTTGACCACATGCTGTCGCTGCGGTCGGCCTGACCCACACTGAACTTGTACATGCAGGGATCGTCCGTGTAGTCCATGAAGTTTTCGTAAGGATCGAGACCGGCGTTCGTTTTGCAGGTATCAATGTTATTGGAGGGGCAACCGAAAACGCTAGTGCGCTCGGCGGGCGTGTCGCTCACGCCGTCGCCGCTGCCCTGGCAACCACCCTGGAAGGTGTGGAAGAGGCCGAGCCAGTGGCCGGCTTCGTGCGTGCCCGTGTCGCCTTCGTTGTAGGGAGCGTAATTAGAGCCGGGGAGCGAAGCCCAGTAGCAAACCACGCCGTCCATCTTCGGGCGCGCGGTGTATTCACTCGGGAAGGTCGCCCAGCCGAGATAGCCCCCGCCACTGTTGGTGTAGAAGTTCAGGTCGTCGGCAGTGCCGACGCGCAGCGCGTTCTTCATCTGCGATTCCGCCGTCGAGCCGGGGCCTGCGGCGTACCACGCATCGTTCACCGTGCGCGTCACGCCCGCCCGCACGAAACGGAACGACATGTTCGCAGCAGTGCCTCTATAAACCGGGCTGTCCTGACCGGCGTAATGCTCGTTCATCGCCGCGATCTGGGCATCGAGCCGCGAATCGGGGATGTTACCCGTGCCGTCCAGCTTGGAAACGACGTGGAAGTAGACGGGGATGTTGATGGAGCCGTTGGCGTAGAGCCGTGCGCCGTCGGTGGAGGTGCCGCCACCGCCGCCCTGACCGCCGCCGTTGGCCGAGCGGTTGGCCGC
>DASPJG010000057.1:0-2459 GCA_035628755.1 Pyrinomonadaceae bacterium | reverse complement strand
CAGCCACAGGGTTGTCACCCCGTGCCTCGTGATCACCTCGCCCAGTTCCGCCAGCGACAGCGCGCCCGCCGGAGCTAAGGCCAACCGCCCGCCGTTCAAGAGGCTGCCCCAGACCTCGAAGGTCGAAGCGTCGAAGCTGATGGGAGCGAACTGGAGGAAGACTTCTTCCGGGGAGAAAGAGACATAATTAGTGTTACAGACGAGGCGCAGCACGTTGCGGTGGGTGACGTCGACGCCTTTCGGGCGACCGGTCGAGCCGGACGTGTACATCACGTAAGCCAGATTGTCCGGCCACACCTTACAACCCGGGTTCTCCGCGCCGTGACTCGCAATGCGCTCCTGCTCCCGGTCAAGAGAGATGAGTTCGCGCACGCCCTGCATGCCCTCGAACGCGGCAGCCCATGTCTTCCGCGTGATCACCAACCCTGCGCCTGCGTCCTCCACCATGAGAGCGAGGCGCGCCGCCGGGTACGCAGGGTCTAGGGGGACATAGACGCCTCCGGCCTTGAGTATCGCCAGCAGTGACACGATGAGGTCAACGGAGCGTTCGAGGCAGACGCCGACGCGCACTTCGGTGGCGACGCCGCGTGCGCGCAGGTGATGTGCGAGGCGGTTGGCGCGCTCGTTCAGTTCGCCGTAGGTGAGCGAGTCGGACGCCTCATGGGCGAGGAGAGCGGGTGCGTCGGGGGTGTGACGGGCGCGCTCTTCGAAGAGTTGATGGATGGCGAGGTGGCGCGGGAACTCGGTGTACGTGTCGTTGAAGTGGACGAGCACGCGCTGTTGTTCTTCCTCCGTCATCAACGGCAGATCGGAGAGGGGTCTGTCGGCATCCTCGACGATGTGCGTGAGCAAGGTCTGGAAGTGCTCAAACATCCGATTGATGGTTGCCGCTTCGAAGAGATCGGTGCTGTATTCGAAGGTAAAAGCTAATTGCTGTTCCGCCTCCGAAACGCTCAACATCAGATCGAACTTCGATGTCTCGTCTTCATGTTCCTCGATGTTCAGCGTGATGCCCGGCAACTCCAGTTCGGGCAGGGGCACGTTTTGCATGGAGAACATGACCTGAAAGAGCGGCATGTGGTTGAGGCTGCGTTCGGGCTGCAACTCCTCGACCAGCTTCTCGAATGGCAAGTCCTGATGCGCATACCCGTCGAGGGCTACTGCGCGCTCCGAAGTCAGCAACTCTCGAAAAGTCGGGTTGCCGGAGAGGTCGCTCCGCAGGACGAGCGTGTTAGCAAAGAACCCGATCAAGTTCTCCGTCTCCACGCGAGTTCGGTTGGCGATGCCGACGCCGACGCCGATGTCCGTCTGCCCCGTGTAGCGATGAAGCAGCAATTTAAAAGCAGCCAGCAGCAGGACGAACTGCGTGACCCCTTCCTGCCGCGCCAGTTTCCTGAGACGCTCCGTTAGCAGCACGGGCATTTTTCTTGATTGCCTCGCCCCCTTGTAGCTCTGTATCACCGGGCGCGGGCGATCCGTCGGCAAGTCCAGCACCGGAGACAGGCCGGAGAGTTGACGCTTCCAGTATGAAAGCAGCTTTTCCAGCCTCTCGCCCTGCAACGCTTGCCGCTGCCAGCGCGCGAAGTCGCCATACTGCACGCGAAGCGGCTCGGCGAAATTCGCGGGCTGCTGCCGGGAGAAGGCTTCGTAAAACTGAACCACTTCTCGAATCAAAATTCCCAGCGACCAGCCATCGGAGATGATGTGGTGCATGGTCAACAGCAGAACGTGCTCGTTCGCGTCCAAACGCAACAACCCGGCGCGGATCAGAGGCCCCCGCGCAAAGTCGAACGGGCGCGCGCCCTCCGCTTTTTTCAGGCGTCTCACTTCCGTCTCACGCTCGGATGGAGCCAGTCCGCTGAGGTCGGTGATGGGAAGCGGTAGAGGCATCTCCGGCGCGATGATCTGCACCGGCTGGTCGTTCAACGTGTCGAAGGTGGTGCGCAGTGTTTCGTGCCGCCTGACGATCTCCTGCAAACTTTCTTCGAGGGCAGCGGCGTCGAGCGCGCCCTTAATCCTGATGGCCACCGCGATGTTATAGAGCGCGCTCTCCGGCTCCATCTGGTAGTGAAACCACATCCGGCTCTGGGCGAAGGAGAGCGGCGCGCCTTCGACGCGCGGGCTGCTCACGATGGGCGGCATGTCCAGTTGCCACCCGGCGTTCTGCGCCGCTGCGACATGCGCGGAGAGTTCGGCGACCGTCGGCGATTCGAAGAGGCTCTTGAGAGGAATTTCCACTTTGAAGGCTTCGCGCACGCGCGACATCACCTGCGTTCCCAGCAGCGAGTGCCCGCCCAACTCGAAAAAGCTGTCGTGGATGCCGACCCGCTCAAGCCCCATCACCTCAGCCCAGATGCCCACCATGATCTCCTCGGTGGGCGTCCGCGCCGCCACATACTCCGCTTCCAGTTCCGGCCTGTCCGGTTCAGGCGCGGGCAGAGCGCGCCGGTCAACTTTCC
>DASPJG010000056.1:0-4036 GCA_035628755.1 Pyrinomonadaceae bacterium | reverse complement strand
CGCGCGAATTAATGACTCTGCCCGCCGAGTCGAGCGTGAGTTCGATGACCGCGCCCGAAGTGTCGCGCACCTGACGCAGGATTTGCCCGCCCGTGCCCGTCGTCTCCCTGAGCGTCGAGAGGTTCAGGACGTTCCCGACCGTGCGCTGGTTGACGACCGTGCCCGCCGTGTCGAGCGTGCGTTCGAGGATATTGCCCGAACGATCAACCGTGCGCTGCAATGTCTGGCCGAGCGTGTTGACCGTCGAACTGAGCAGGCCGCCCGGCTGCGTCACGTTGTTGAGAGTCTGGCCGACCGTGCCGACCGTGCGGTCAACCACGCCGCCCGGTTGCAGCGCGGTGTTGGCGACGCCGCCCACCGTGCCGACCGTCGTGTCCACGCTCTGCAAGAGGCGTTCGAGAATTTGCGGGTTGCGATCAATGGTCGTGAGCGTGCGGTCGATGATGGCGGCCACGTTGTCGAGCCGCACCTTCAAGAGCAACTCGGCGCGCACGCCCTTGATCGTGAGTTTCACTTTATCAATCCCGGCGTCCGCCCCGGCGGTCAACTGCAAGAGGTTGGCGAGACGCGCATCGAGCGAGACGCGCGCGCGCAGGTTTTCCACTTCCAAAGTGATCTCTTCGACCGAGAGGTTCGGCACGTCGAGCAACACGTCCGGGTCGCCCGTGGCGGCTGACTGGCGGCGACGCTCGCTGGCGGCCTGCTGGCGTTGCTGATCCTCTTGCGAGAGCGGGCGCACGGTCGGGACGGGCGAAGGCGTCGCGCGCGGCTGCGGTTGCTGCGTGGCGGTGCGTGCGAAGATCGAAGCGTTGTCCGTGCCGCGCGATGTCGTCGTGGTGTTCGTGTCCGGGGTTGGCGTCTGTGCGTGAGCGACGCAGGCGACGCAGGCGATGGCGACCGCGACTCCGAGAGACGAGAGCTTGTTCATGGGCGATTCTCCTCAGAAAAGTTTGATGAATACGAACGTCAGCTTTCAGGCGAAAGGTCGGGATAAGACTCCGTCCATCTCACTACAGTTTTTGGGAGAGTAAAAAAATTCAGGGAACATCGGGTTGCGCCGTCGTGGTCGTCGCTGCGGGCGGCGGGCGACGCGCATCGAGGACGCGCCGCAAGGCTTCGAGCGAGCCGCGAAAACGCACGCGCCCCTGCACGTTGCGCAACAGCACGTCAATCTCGCTCGCGCCGAGGGCGACGCCAATGCGCAGAGACAACCCGCGCGCGCTCGACTCTCCCGCTTCAATCGCGGTCGAGGCGAAAAAGTCGCGCTCGGTGATGCGTCGCTCGGCGATGTTCAGTTCAAAATTTTCGTCCACGTTCGGCTGCGCGTTCGCCGCGGAAACAGGCGACGGCGCGGAGGGCGGCGCGACCGTCTGCGCGCGGTTGTTTGGCGCGTCCGGCTGCTGCGCGGCGACGCCGACGGCGAGAGCGGCGAAGATGAAAGCAGCCGCGACGCTCCGGCGCATGAAGAGATTTATCATGGTCGCCCCCGCCGCGCCCGTTGCTGCGCGCTGCCGACCCGACCGCTGCGCGCACGCTCCGCCTGCGCGGACGACAACGCGGGCGAAGTTTGCGTTGAAGATGTCGGCGCGGGCGCGTCGCCGGGTTGCGTCGCGGGGTTCGTCGTCTGAGCGTTGCCGGGCGGCGGTTGGGCGTTCGGGTTTGAATCTGTGGCTGGCGGAGCGTCGTCGCTCGTGGGGATTTCGCCGAGGGCTTCCGCGACGATACGCTCGATGTCCGCGAAGACACTCGTGATCTTGAGGCGGATGCCGAGGTCGCGGTAGGTAACGCCGGGCTGCACTTGCGACGGGAGGTTTGTGCGCTCCGCTTCCCACACGGTGTCGCGGCGCGGCTGCCCCGGAAACTCGACCTTCGGATTCGGCACGACTTCAAACAGCAACTCGCGCGCGGTGACGTTCGCCGTAATCGAGAGATCGGGTTCGCCCGTCGCGCTTGTCGCGGCGGTCGGGGCAGGAGTCGGCGACGCAGCCACGGCGGGCGGCGCATCGCGTCTCCGCTCCTGTTGCGCCTGCGCCGCGACGTGCGGGACGCAGACGGCGCACAGCAAGACGGCGACGCAGTTGACGGCGCACGCGAGAAATGTTGTCGGCTTCGACACGCTCATGCTCCTTTGCAGCGTGCGACAAAATAGGTCGCAGACCTTGAAACTACTGTTAGGGGGTTTGGGAAACTCGGGGCTTGCCGGAGTGGCGGCATCATAACAGATGGCCTGTCGGCTGCCAACATCCATCACTCGCTTCGCAGCCCGGGAGGCGGGCGAAGTTCGCGCGGCGCGGCGGCGGCGTCGCCGTCGTGCGCGCAGGAGAACGCGCTGACGCGGTTACGACCGGACTGCTTGGCATGATAGAGCGCGGTGTCGGCCAGTTCGATCAGTTCGATGGGGTCGCGCGCATCGTCGGGGTAGGCGGCGACGCCGATGCTGATCGTGATGTGGAGCGTGCGGTTCTCTTCGGAAGCCGTGGTGCGTCGCGTGGCCGAGAAGGCGTGCCCCTCAATCGCACTGCGGACGCGCTCGGCGGCGACGAGGGCCTGCGCGCAGTCGGCATCGAGGAGGAACGCGGCAAACTCCTCGCCGCCGAATCGTGCGGCCACGTCGCCCGCGCGCAGGGCGCGCGTGATCAGGCCGCCGATCTCTTCGAGCGTCTGGCTGCCGACGAGGTGGCCGCAGGTGTCGTTCACGCGCTTGAAATGATCCAAGTCCATCATCAGCACGCAGAACGGGCGACCCTCGCTCTCGGCGCGCGCGGCCTCGCGGCGCAGTTCGGAGAAGAAGGACTTGCTCGTCAAGAGTCCGGTCAACTCGTCGTGCGCGATCAGGCGGTAGAGTTGGCGTTGAAACTCGCGGTCGAAATCGTCGAGCAGGTCGAAGCGGATGAGGTGCTGGCCGATACTGAGTTTGTCGCCGTGTTGAAGAAAGGCGTCCGAGACGGGTTGGCCGTTGAGGAGCGTGCCGTTGGTCGAGCCGAGATCGGTGAGCCGGTAGCGCGGCGCATTCGTCTCCGCTTCGTGCTCGATGCGGATGCGCGCGTGCAGCCGCGAGGCGCGGGCATCGTTGACGCGCACGTCGGCTTCGAGGGCGCGACCGAGAATCACTTCGTCGCGTTCGAGCGGGATGGGCGCGGCCAGTTGTTCGCCGCGCATGAAGACGAGCGCGGGGCGGCGTTCGTGCGACGTGGGCGGATCGGCGGGGAGCGTGACTTCTAAATCTTCTCGTTCCATAACTCCAGTGGGGCGACGGGGAAAGGATGCTGGATGAGCGGAAAAAGATCAACATCGAACTCGCGCCCACGGGGGTTGGCCGTCTCAAGACATGCGCCCGTCTCCTTGTCGCTGCCCGCGCGGGAACTTATAATTTCGGCGCAGTTCAACCGTTCATCGAGACACACGGCCAGCGACCTCATTTTCGGGCGAGCCGTGCAAAACATTGTGCCGTCTACTTCGAGGAGTAAGAAGTTTTGGAAGAAGCAACGCAGACCAGCACGACTTGCCAGTGGGAGACGACCGACCTTTCCGTCGAGCGCGTGTCGGTGGCGAATTTGCCGACCGAGTACGGCCAGTTCAAGATCGCGGGCTACCGCGCGCGCGAATCGGGCGAGGAGTTCGTCGCAATCTTCAAAGGCGAAATTAAGCGCGACGAGCCGACGCTGGCGCGCATCCATTCGCAATGCCTGACGGGCGACGTGTTCGGCTCGCTCAAGTGCGACTGCGGAGCGCAACTGCACCTGGCGATGCATATGATCGAGGCCGAGGGGCGCGGCGCAATCGTCTACCAGATGCAGGAGGGGCGCGGCATCGGCATCATCAACAAGATACGCGCCTACGCCTTGCAGGACGAAGGCGCGGACACGGTTGAAGCCAACGAGCAACTCGGCCTCGCCGTTGACCTGCGCGAGTACCGGCAGTGCGCCGAGATACTTTTCGATCTGGGGCTGTGTCACGTGCGCATCATGTCGAACAACCCTCTGAAGCTGCGCGCGTTGGAGGAGGCGGGTTTGCAGGTCGTCGAGCGCGTGGCGAT
>DASPJG010000055.1:0-5348 GCA_035628755.1 Pyrinomonadaceae bacterium | reverse complement strand
CTGGTGTTGTTCGGCGTCTTGATGTCGCTGCCGGGCGTGCCGGGGCAGGGCGTGTTGACGATCTTGATGGGCGTGATGCTGCTCGATTTTCCGGGCAAGCGTCGCCTCGAACTCAAACTCGTGAGCCGCCCCAATGTCCTGCGCGCCATCAACCGCATCCGGCAGCGATTCGACCGCCCGCCGCTCCAACTGGATGAAGGCTGAAGATGGACAAAGAGAGGGGAACGGGGAAGGCGAAAGGTGAAAAGCGACGCCGCCGCTTCCGCGCCTCGACGCTTTTTGTTTCCGCCGCACCCTTTCCCCTTATCCTTTGCCCGGCGATTGCGCGCGTTGACAAGGGCGGAGCGCTTTGTTAGCTTCGCCTATTAAATTTTCAAGGGAATTTTGCCGGATCGGATGCTCCCCGGCGTCGGCATCTGACACTTTTTGATGAACGGTTCAAACTCATTTCGGGCAAGCTCGCGCAAGCAGAGTTACGCGCTGGCGTTGGTTCTGGGGCTGGTGTCGCTCGTGGGTGCGAGCGGCTGCTCAAGATTCTACAAGAGCAAGGTGACTGTGCCGCCGCTGCTCGCCCCGCTCAAAGAAGCCGCGCCCGGCGAACTCATCGAAGTGGTGAACCGTATGGCGCAGGTGCAATCCCTGCGCGGCAAGATTGACATCCAGTTTTTAGACACGTCGTTTGCGCAGTGCGGCGTCACGGAGAGGTATCGCACGGCTGAGGGCGACGTGATCCTGCAAAGGGACGGCAAGATTTACCTCGTCATTCAGGGGCCGTTCAGCGTCAAGATCGCCGAGATGACCTCTGACGGCGAACGCTTCCGCGTCGCAGTGTTGCAGGGCGACGACAGGTGGCGACGTTTTCTCAAGGGGACGAACACCGCAAGTTACCAGAGGATAGACAGCGGCGCGGAGGTTGACTGCGGCAAGGGCGACCAGACGAAAACCGCGCAGATGCAGCAGCGCGCGGCCTCCGCCTTCTCCGGCCTGCGCCCGCAACACTTTACCGACGCGCTGCTCGTGCGCCCCGTCAGCATCACGCCGGGCGGAAATTTGATCTACGCGCGCAGCGAGGCTTTTGCCGAAGACATCGACACGCGTCCGAACGCCAAGAAAGGCGCGCGCGTCGTGCGCGGCTACTACCAGTTGGACGAACTCGCGCCGGAAGCGGACGGGCGCGCGCGCCTCCTGCGCCGCTTCTGGTTCGACCGCTACGGCGAGATCAGTCTGGCGCGGCTGCAAACGTTCGGCGAGCGCGGCGAGTTGACGACCGACGTGATTTATCGCAACCCGAAGATTTTCGGCGAGACGACGAAGTACACGCTCCCCGCCGACATCGAAATCACGCGCCCGCAGGATCGCTACTCGCTGCGCATCAGTTATCAACTGCCCGAAGCCGTCAAAGTGGATCAGCCGTGGCCTGCGGACGTGTTTGCGCTGGAAAACAAGTCGAACCTGCCCGAAGTTGATCTGGACGCCAGAAAGCCGTGAATCGTGAATCGTGAAGGGAAAAAGCAAAGCAGTTTTATCTATTCACGATTGACGATTCACGATTCACTTCACTTATGGAGAGCCTTGTCGCCAATAACATCCGCCAGCGTCCCTTGCGCGCGCTCGTCAGCATCGCGGGGGTCGCGCTCGGCGTGTGTCTGGTGATGCTGTTTACGGGGCTGTCGCGCGGCATGTCGAACGACTTGCAGCGGCGTTCGTCGAACCTGCGCGCCGAGATCATCTTCACCCGTCCGGGCGGGATGGAATTGACGACTTCGACGGCGAATTTAAGCACGAAGTATGCGGACGAGTTGTTGCAGGTCGAGGGCGTGGCGCAGGCCGTTCCCGTCATTCGTTATGTGTTTCAAGGCGGGCGGGGCTTCGGCTTCGAGCAGGTGGAGGGCGTTGACTGGGACGCCTTCGCCGCGATGAACGAGATGCGTCTGGTGGACGGGCGCGCGCCCGCGGCGGTGGACGAGATCGTGATCGACGAGACAAAAGCGCGCAACGGCAACATCGGCGTCGGCGGCACGCTCGCGCTATTTGGCGGCAAGCCTTACAGGATCGTCGGCGTGTATGCGCCCGAATCCGGCGCGCGCGTAAAGATGTCGCTGGCAGCCATGCAGGACGCGCTCGAAGCGCCGGGAAAATGTTCCTACATTCTCGTCAAGTGTCACGACGGCGTTGACCCGCTCGCCGTCATCGGGCGCATCGAGGCTCAACCTTCAACGCAGGGCAACAAGATACAGTTGACGCGCGACATCATCACGAATATCGAGAAGACGATCCCTTATCTGAGCGTCTTTTTGCGCGCGCTCGTCGGGTTGTCGGCCATCGTGAGCGCGCTCGTCGTGATGCTCGCGATGTACACTACGATCACGGAGCGGACACGCGAGATCGGGATGCTCAAGGCGCTCGGCGCGTCGCGCGGCTACATCGTCTCGGTCATCGAGCGCGAGGCTTTCGTCATCAGCCTGCTCGGTCTCGTCGCGGGCTTCACGGTCTCGTTTCTCGCGGGCTACCTGATCAATCGCGCTTACGGGTTGCTTTTCGAGTATGGTTGGCGTTGGGCTCTCGTCGCCGCATTGATCGGCGTCGGCGGCGGCGTCCTCGGCGCGCTCTACCCGGCGGTGCGCGCGGCGAATCTCGATCCGGTCAACGCTCTGTCGCACGAATGAAAACTATCCTGCAAGCCGAAAATGTCGAGAAGGTGTACCGCGTGGGCAGCGTGGACGTGGCCGCGCTGCGGGGCGTCTCTCTGGATTTGGAGGAGGGTGAATTCCTCGCGATCATGGGGCCTTCGGGCTGCGGCAAGTCGACGCTTTTGCACCTGCTCGGCGGGCTGCTCACGCCCTCCGGCGGGCGCATCGTGATTGACGGCGAAGACCTGACCGCCGCCTCGGACGCCAAACGCACAGACATCCGCCGCCGCAAGATCGGGTTCGTCTTCCAACGGTTCAACCTGTTCCCCACGCTCACCGCCGAGGGCAATCTCCGGCTCGCCGAACGCATCCACGCGGGCGGCGGCAATGGCGGCGACAACGCCGACCGGCGGCGCGAGGTCTTGAGGCTCCTCAAACTCGAAGACAAGATGCACCACAAGCCGCTCGAACTCTCCGGCGGCGAACAGCAGCGCGTCGCCCTCGCACGCGCCATCGTCAACCGTCCGGCCATCATTCTCGCCGACGAGCCGACCGGGAATCTCGACTCGGAAAACTCCGCCATCGTCCTCAATATGTTTCAGGAAATGAACTATCGTTTTAACCAGACCATCATCATGATCACGCACAACCCGGAGGCCGCCGCCATGTGCCGCCGCATCGTGCAGATGCGCGACGGACAAATTGTTGCGCCGAACACGGGTTTGCAGGTATAATCTCCAACGGTAGCAGGTGACACGGACAAGGGCGTGCGCTTTTGTCTTTGCCACCTGTTGCTTTTATGGCAGCCCCCTTTTTCGGATTTGGATGGTGAGGCGGTTTTGAAGTTCCTCCAAAAACTGTTTTTCTGGTCATATGGGCGCACGACATGGCAATATGACGTGCTGTGTGTCCTGATCCTCGCGTTTATCTTCCTGACGCCCGGAAATTGGTTTGAAAACAGCGAACGCGGCCACCGCGAAGCGCATCAAAAGGGCTCTACGACGGCGACGCGTTTGTTGCTTGTCTGGCCGGAAAATTCTCCGGCAAATCCCGGCATAGAAGAGGTTAAAAGGCGCGTGCAAAGTGTCACGAAGCGCGCCGATGTGCGGGTGAAAGAGATACGTCCGGTGGCGGACGCGGGCGGCAAAGTGGTCGCCTACGAGGTTGACATAGAATAGGCTTTCTTTATAATCGCCCGGATTTTCAGCCGGGCGCTAGTGAAGTTCCCCTAATTTTTGAAGGAGTTTGCATGAAGAGATACTTGACGCTTGGCCTCGCAGTAGTTTTAACAGCCATCGTTGCATTTTCTGTCGCCCCCCCGAAGACCAACGCGCAAGGCGCGGGTCTGGTCAGTTCCATTTTCTCCAAGATGGAGCGCAACCGCCGCGACCTGCGCAGCATGCGCGCCGGCATCAGCATGGAGAAGTACAACGCGCAGTTGAAGGACAGCGACAAGCAGTCCGGCACGGTGATTTACCTGCCGGGCGCGGGAAAGAACGCTTTCGTGCGCGTTGACTGGCAGCGTCCGCAGCAGGAGACGCTGGCCGTCGCCGACGGCAAGTACACGCTTTTCCGCCCGCGCCTCAAAATGGCCTACGTCGGGGAAGCCAATTCGAGCCGCAACAAGGTGTCGAGCGTGCTCGGCTTCGGCCTCGACGCGACCAAGTCGCAACTGGCGAGCGCATACGATACGCAGAACGTTTACAGCGAAACGCTCTGGGGCGGCGTGCAGACCGTGCACCTGAAACTCGTGCCCAAAGGCGGCGCGCGCTACAGCTACGCCGAACTCTGGGTGGACGACAACGGCATGCCCGTCCAGACCAAAGTCGTGGAGAAGAACGGCGACTCGACCACCGTGCGCCTCCTGAACGTGCAGCGCAACGCGCAGGTCTCGAAAAACGAGTTCAAAGTCGAACTCGGCTCGGACATCAAGAAAGTTCGCGGCTAAGTTCGCCGCCGCACGCTAATCACAGCTAAAGGGTTCTGGCTCCTCAAAGACCGGAACCCTTTGCCGTTTTCGGCGGGCGCGAGGCGCGAACCGCCCCGGCCTTCTTGCGTTCGGGCACTTAGATTTCGTATCTTCTCACGCACAAGTCCGTGAAGGGGCGCAAATTATCAACGACAGGGGCAGGAGTTGCGCGCGGGCGATGCGAGTCGCCCGCCGAGCCGACGGTCAGATGAAGAGAAGCAATTTCCTTAAACTCAAGGCGCGCGAAGTGAGTTTCATCGCGCGTGGCCTGTTGTCGCCGAATCATCCCGTCCTGGCGCACGTGATCCCTATGCGCCGCTGCAATCTCGCCTGCGCCTATTGCAACGAATACGACGACTTCTCGCAGCCCGTGCCGACGGAAGAGATGATCCGGCGGCTCGACAAGCTCGCCGACCTTAAGACTTCCATTGTCACCATTTCCGGCGGCGAGCCGATGATGCACCCCGAAATCTACGAACTCGTCGCGCACATCCGGCGGCGCGGCATGATCGCCGGTCTCATCACGAATGGCTTTTATCTCACGCCCGAAAAGATTCGCCGCTTCAACGAGGCCGGGCTGGAATACCTGCAAATCAGCATTGACAACGTCGCGCCCGACGAGGTGTCGAAGAAGAGCCTGAAACTTCTCGACAAACGTTTGCAGTGGCTCGCCGAGCACTCGAATTTTCACGTCAACATCAACTCCGTCATCGGCGGCGGCATCAAGAACCCGGAAGACGCGCTCGTCA
>DASPJG010000054.1:0-2162 GCA_035628755.1 Pyrinomonadaceae bacterium | reverse complement strand
GCCGTAGAGGTTGTAGATTCCGCCGCCGCCGTAGGTGCGGTTGTTGGCGAGAATCTCCACGAAGTCGTAGGGCGCGAAAGCGGCTGCGCGCCGGAAGGCGCGGTTGTCAAACGTGAGCACGTAACGTTCCGAGCCGAACGCGTCGTAGGTCGTGCCGAGCGGCGAGTCGCGTTGAATGCCGGTCGAAGGGCGAGAGATGCCAGACTCGGCAGCCGGGGGACACAAGCCCCAGACGTTGAAATCCCTGCGCCGTTCTTTGAACGGGGAGGTCTGGAAAAGGATCGCGGTCAGACGCCGCGCGTCGCGCTCGAACTTGCCCGCCTCGGCGGCTGTGTAGCCGTCGCCGAGGAGCAACAGGTCAACTTTCGACGCCGGATCGCCGTTCTTCTCGATTTCGATGACCCGCGCGGGCGGGGAGACTTTAGCTTTCGAGATGAAAATATCGCGCGGGTCGATGGTCGTCGCCCAGACTTCGCGGAAGGCGTTACGCGCGTCGCGCTTCTTCAACAAAATCTGCACGGGCGCGTCGGGCGCGGGAAACCGGAGCGACTCCTGAAAAGTGCGGTTCGCCGTTTTGGCCTCGTCCGTCGTCTCCCATTCGCCGTAGATCGAGGCGAAGCCACGCGAGTAGAGCAGGCGGTTCGTTTTCTGATCCCTGACTTCAAACAGGTACTTGCCGATGTTCGACTCGTCAATGGCGCGGCGCGGATTGCCCGGCCACGGGAGCGGTTCGATAACGACCCTGTCCACGCTGAATAATTCCTGCGTGGCGTTGCCCGTGTGATAAAAGTCGAGCCGCATGGTCTCAACCGCAAAAGTTTTCAGCGAAAAAACCGAAAGAAGGATCGCGAGCCACAGGATTTTTTTCATAAGCCTCACCCGGATTTGCCGTTTGTCTGCGCCGATGTCTACCGCCCGAATTTACCTGAATAACGTTAGCTTACACTAGAGACCGGCGGATGGCGCACTAAGAAAAGTTTCAGGTCTCAAGTTTCAGGAATGAAGTTTCAAGTTCGAGTTTGAAGCTGCCGCTTTGATAACTTGATACCTGAAACCTGAAACTTGAAACTAACTCTTGCTATACTGTCCGTCACGCTCCATGCAAAGTTTCAGTCTTCAGCCATCCACAGCCCGCGACGAGCCGTTTGATCTGGCGGCGGAGGTGGCGTGTCTGGAGTCGCTTCTGTACGAGCGGCAGGTTGAACTGACGACTCTGCAAGAAGAGATGCACAGGTTCAAAGTCCGCTACACGCAGATCGTCGGCAGCCGTCTGGCCGAGTTGGCCGAAATCGAGCAAGCCATCAGGCAGGCCGAAGCGCGCCTGCACGAGCCGGACAACGAAGCGCAGGCAGAAGAGGGCGAAGACGAGGCGGGCGGCGGCAAGTGGCGCGGGGCAGAGAAGACGCCGGTAGGAAATAGCCTGCGCAGGCTTTTCTGGTCGGTCGCAAAGCTCTTTCACCCAGACCACGCAGCAGACGAAGCGGAGGCCAGACGCCGCCACCAGATCATGGCCGAAGCCAGCCGCGCTTACCGCGAAGGCGACGCCGACAGCCTGCACACGCTGCTCGGCGACGAAGAACTGCAATTCTATTGCACCCGCGTGCAGGCCACAGACACTCCCGAAAACCTGCCGGACAAACTCCTCTCGCTCAAAGAAGAGTTGCGCACCGTCGAGTTCGGCCTCAAGCGGCTCATGCAAGACAGCTTGTACCGGATCAAACTCGCAGCCGACGAGGAAGCCACACACGGGCGCGACGCCCTCGCCGAAGAAGCGAGCCGCATCGCTAGGCAAATCGTCAAAGCCCGCCACCGCCTCACGAACCTCATCTAATTTTGGCGCAGGTCTGAAATTCCCGCGAGTGCGACACTCCGCTCACCCCGGCTCTACATAACTTCAAAAACCACGATCACCACCCGGTCTGACTGCGAGTCGTCGTTCTCGGGCTTACCGCTTTCCCGCGCCCGTTCCTCGCCATGACCTTCGACGGTGCTCAGGCCGGGGGTAAACTCGAAATCAAAATTCCCCAGCGCGTTGCCGATCAAAAACTCAAGCCGCCCCTTGACCGTCTGGGCGCGCCTCTCCGACAGCGTTTGATTATAGGCATCGTCGCCGGTGCGGCTGGCGTGCCCGTCAAAATCAATCTGATACTCACCGCGCTGCA
>DASPJG010000053.1:0-5244 GCA_035628755.1 Pyrinomonadaceae bacterium | reverse complement strand
TCGAACCGGACACGGAACTCGACCCCGTGTTCGTGCGCGAGCAACTCGCGCGCTTCGCGCGCAACCAGCGGCGCGGGGGCAGGGCGGCGAAAGAGGAGTACGGTTTTTACGACGTGACGGCGTGGTCTCTGCCGCTCGTCTTCGGCGTCGAAGCCTACTGGATGGGCGACACGGCGGCGGTCGCGTCGGTCGCGCTTCGTCCCGCCCCGGCGGCGGAGACGACCGCCGATGCCCTGCGCGCCTCCGGCGAGAGACTGCTCTCGCGCCGCCTCGGCGTGTCGGGTCGCGCGTCGGTCGCCTACATCATCCCTTACGAGACGAACGGCGCGGCCTCGCTCGCCTATCGCCTGCTGCGCGAAAATTACAAGCTCGCCGTCGCCACGCGCACCTTGAACGCGGGCGGGCGCGATTGGCCGCGCGGCACAATCGTCGTGCGCGTCTCGCGCAACCCCGACACACTGCACGAGGCGTTGGCGCGGCTCGCGCGCGAGACAAACGTCGAAGTCACGGCGGTCAACTCCGGCTTCTCCGAGACGGGCGACACGAGCATCGGCTCGGAGAACGTCCTGTCCCTGAAGCGTCCGCGCATCATCGTCGTTGCCGACGAACCCGTGAGCCAGACGAGTTATGGCGCGATGTGGTGGACGTTCGAACGCGCGGGCGTCGACTTCACGCCCATGACCATCGCAAATCTCAGGCGCGCGAACCTCGACCAGTACAACGTGATCATCATGCCGGACGGTTCGGCGGGCGGCTACCTGAGCGCGCTCACCCCTGCCGGCGTCAACACTCTGCGCGCGTGGGTGCAGCGCGGCGGCACGCTCGTCTGCGTCAAAGGCGCGGCGGTCTTCGCGGCCTTGAAGGACGTGAACTTAACTTCCTCGCGCCTCGTCGGCAGCGACGACGACGAGCAGCGCGACCAGCAAACGCCCGACGACGCCGAAGCCAGAGCCACGCCCACGCCCAGCCCTTCGCCCGCGACGCCGGAATTGGCGCAGCAGCGCGAAGGAGCAGCCACGGCGCGCAACCGTCGGCAGGCCGCGCAAACCGCCACCGAACAGCAGCGCGACGCGCAAGACCGCAACGAGAAACTCGACGGCGCGCCGCCCGACCTGCCGCCCATCGCCTCGCCCTCGGCCAGACCGGGGCGCGTGCCCGAAGCCGTCCCCGGCGCGATCTTCCGCGCCACCGTGGATCGCTCGACGCCCCTCACTTACGGCTACGAAGACCCGCAGCTTCCCGTGCTCATTGACTCGGCCTATTTCTTCCGCCCGTCGAAAGAAGGCACGAACGCCGTCGTCTTCACGGGCGAGGGCAACGAGCCGCTGCGCATCGCCGGTTTCATCTGGCCGAACAACACGGAGCGGCTTTTGCGCGGCACGGCGCACGTCATCGAAGAACCGACCGGGCGCGGCCACGTCGTCCTCTACGCGGAAGACCCGAATTATCGCGGCTTCTGGCGGGCGACCACGCGCCTGTTCTTCAATTCGTTTCTCTTTCAACCAACTTTTTGAGTAGATCGTGAATCGTAAATCGTGAATCGAGAAGAATTGTTTTACACTATTCACGGTTTACGATTCACGATCTACGAGGTTCAAGGTGTTTCAGATCAAAGCGGCTTTTGAAGATAAACTTGAGATTAAAACCACGATTGAGCGCGCGCGCGCCTTCTTCGGCGACTGGCGCAACTTCGTGGAGTTGATGCCGGGCGTGGAGAGCATCCGCGAGGAGGCGGGCGGCGTGATGCGTTGGCTGATTCGCGCGGAAGTGCCGGTCATCGGCGCGATCCGGCAGGCGTTCGCCGTCGAGCAGACGCTCGACCACCCGCAGAGCATCGAATGGTCGCCCGCCGCGCAGGAGCGCAGCAACTTTTTGCGTTACGCCGCACAGTTCGAGGAACAGGGCACGCGCGTGCTGATCCGCATCGTGCAGCGCGTCGAGTTGCGCCGCCAAAAGGCGACGGAGTTGCACATGCTCGCCGGGCTGGTCGGCGAGAACCGCCTCAGCGCGGAGATGCAGAAGGGCGTCAGCGAGATGATGCGCACCTTTCTCCAACGCGCCCGCACGCAACTGGAGCAGTAAGCCGGGTAGCCGGTTGTCCGTGGTCAGTCGTCAGGTTTTCAAATGTATCTTTAGTAATTCGTGCGAGAACCACTGACAGCGGACAACCGGCTACGGGCAGCCTCTCCGGCATCCTGCCGCGCTCCCATATTTTATCTTCTTGCAAGGACACGGATTATCAAGTAATCTGAAAACGGCTGACCTCCCCTCCGGGGACTTGCCCACAACTTCCGGTCAGCTTCCTCAGCCAGTGTCACAGTTCTCCGGTTCATAAATGCCCGCCGCCCTCTCTGCGTGTGCGCGTGCGTTTGAACGGAGAGGTAATTTCACTTCGAGGTCGGAGCGAGTAGGTGTCCGTCCGCCAGCGTGCGTCCGGCGCGGCTCGCTCGCAGGCCGAAAAGTTTCCCGACAGATGAGAGCCTCTTCTCGTCGCCCGCCCGAACTTTCCGGCGCAGGCCGACGGGCGTGATGCGCCTCACCCACGACTATGAACTCATCCCCAGCCGCCGTTGACCTCGCCGTCTTCCAAAGACTGTGCGAAGCGCACGCGAATCAATCATCCGAGTCGATCAACTACGTGGAAGCGCAGCGGACGCTGCTCACGTTGATGGGCAACTTGCCCGGCATGGCCTACTGCTGTCGCAACGACGAACACTGGACGATGCTCTTCGTCAGCGAAGGCTGTCTGGAACTGACCGGCTACGCGCCCGCCGACCTGACCGGCAACCGGAAAGTCGCTTACGCCGACTTGATCAACTCTGACGACCGGGCAAAGGTGTGGGACGAGGTGCAAATCGCGCTTGCGGCGAAGACGCGTTTTCGTCTCGTCTACCGGCTGGCGACGGCGGCGCAGGGCGAGAGGTGGGTGTGGGAACAGGGGCACGGCATCTACACTGCCGAAGGCGAACTGGCCGCTATCGAGGGCTTCGTGATGGATGTCACCGACCGCGTACAGGCCGAAGAGGCTCTGCGCGCGGCGGAGTTGAAATATCGCTCGATCTTCGAGCAGGCCGTCCACGGTATTTACCGCTCGACGCCCGACGGTAAGTTTCTCGCCGCCAACCCCGCCATGGCGCAGATGCTCGGCTACTCTTCGCCCGCCGAGCTGATCGCCAACTGCACCGACATCGAGCACGACTTTTACTCCGATGTCGAGACGCGCGGCACGCTTCAACGCCTGCTCGCCGCCAACGGCAAGGTGCAGGATTTCAAGGCGCAGGTGTTTTGCAAAGACCGTCGCAACGTCATCTGGATGCGCGAGAACATCTACGCCGTGCGCGACGCGGCGGGCGCGCTTCTCTATTACGAGGGCAGCGTCGAGGACATCACCGCGGGCAAGCGCGCCGAAGAAAAACTCGCCCGCTCCGAGGAGCAGTACCGCGTCCTGTTCGAGAGCAACCCGAACCCGATGTGGGTCTACGACGCGGACACCTACGGTTATCTCGCCGTCAACGAGGCGGCGGTCAGGCACTACGGCTACACGCGCGAGGAATTCCTCGGCATGAGCATCTTCGACGTGCGCGCCCCCGAAAGCATTCCCGCCATGCTCGAAAACATCGCCGCGCTCCCGTCGCCGCACCGCTACGCGGGCGAGTGGGAGCACCGCAAGAAAGACGGCACGCCGATTTTCGTCGAGATCAGTTCTCAACTGATTGACTTCGGCGGGCGGGCGGCGCGGCTCGTGCTCATCAACGACGTGACCGAGCGCAAATCCGCCGAGGCAGCCCTGCGCGAATCCGAGGAACGCTACCGCGAGTTGTTCGAGAACGCCAACGACGTGATCTACACGACCGACTTGACTGGCCGCTACATCACGGTCAACCGCGTGGTCGAAAAGATTTCGGGCTACACCTGCGACGAGATTCGCCAGATGTCGTTCGCCCAGCTCATCGCGCCGGAATACCTCGAATTGTCGCGCCAGATGATGGCGCGCAAACTCGCGGGCGAGGAAACCACCACTTTTTACGAAACCGAGATCGTCGCCAAGAGCGGCGAGCGCAGGCTGCTGGAAGTGAGTTCGCAGTTGATTTACGACGAGGGCGTGCCCGTCGGCGTGCAGGGCATCGCGCGCGACATCACCACGCGCAAGCGCGCCGAACGCGCCCTGCGCGAGTCCGAGCGGCGTTATCGCGAACTCTTCGAGAACGCCAACGACCTCGTCTACACGCACGATCTGGCGGGCAATTTCACCTCCCTCAACAAGACCGGCGAGCGCATCACGGGCTACACGCGCGAGGAAGCCATCTCGCTCAACATCGCGCAGGTGATCGTGCCCGAACACCTCGCCCTCGCGCGCGAGATGATGACGCGCAAGGAGTCGGTTGACGAGGCGACCGTGTACGAGGTGGACATCATCGCGAAGGACGGGCGGCGCGTGCCGCTCGAAGTGAGCACGCGTCTCGTCTATCAGAACGGCCAGCCGTGCGGCGTGCAGGGCATCGCGCGCGACATCGCGGAGCGCAAACACACGGAGGCGAAACTTCTCCACAACGCCTATCACGACGCGCTCACCGGCCTGCCGAACCGCAACCTCTTCACGGATCATTTGCAGATGGCCGTCGAGCGCGCACGGCGACACGAAGAGTTCGTCTTCGCCGTGCTGTTTTTAGACCTCGACCGCTTCAAGAACGTCAACGACTCGCTCGGCCACACGGTCGGCGACCAGTTGCTCGTCGCGCTCTCGCGCCGCCTGCAAAACTGCCTGCGCCCCTCGGACGTGGTGGCGCGTCTCGGCGGCGACGAGTTCGCAATTCTCCTGAACGACATCGGCGCGCAGCCGTCGGAAGCCGTCGGCCTCGCCGAACGCGTGCGGCAGGAGTTGATGCAGCCGTTCAATCTGGGCGGTCATGAGGTGTTCACCACGGCGAGCATCGGCATCGCCCTGAGCACGACGGGCTATGAGACGCCGGAGGCCGTCTTGCGCGATGCGGACACGGTAATGTATCGCGCCAAGGCGCAGGGCAAGGCGCGCCACGAGGTGTTTGACCAGAACATGCACGCGCGCGTCGTCGCCCTGCTGCGGTTGGAAAACGATCTGCGCCGCGCGGTCGAACGCGACGAGTTTCGTTTGCAGTACCAGCCGATAGTCGCGCTCGACACGGGGCGCGTCTCCGGCTTCGAGGCGCTCGCGCGCTGGCAGCACCCGGAACTCGGTTTGATCTCGCCGGGCGATTTCATCCCGGT
>DASPJG010000052.1:0-7227 GCA_035628755.1 Pyrinomonadaceae bacterium | reverse complement strand
TGACCGTCCTGCGGAGAACGAGCGCGCCGGTTGCAGATCGCAGTGTTGACGACTTCCGGGGTTTAAATTACTCTCTGGCGTCGTGTTCGGCAGCGGAGTCGCCGCACCTCTCAGTAAGAATTTGCCGCCAGCAGCGACCGCCCAACTGACGCCCGACCCGTCATTTTGTTGAACTGCGCCCCCGCCCGCATCGTAGAGCCCTGTATCAAGCGGTCGCAAGTTTCTGCCAGTCCACCAAACACATCACGGAACACCACAGTCGTTGAAAGGAAACTGATGAAAAGACTTTTCTGTCTCGCCGTGCTGATCTTCATTGCCGTGGGCGTCGCGTCGGCGCAGGTGACGGCCATCAAGGCCGGCAAACTCGTCGTGCCCGAGACCGGTGCGACGCTCCTGAACCAGATCATTCTCGTCGAGGGCGCGCGTATCAAGGCGGTCGGCGCGGACGTGCAGATACCGGCGGGCGCAAACGTCGTTGACCTCTCGCGCTCAACCGTGCTGCCCGGCCTCTTCGACTGTCACACGCACATGGCGTTTCTCATCAACAGGCGTGGCCGCGAGCGCGGTTCGCTCCTCTTCTACGACCTGACGCACACGAACGCCGAGCGCGCCATCCACGCCGTCGTCAATTCCCGCGACATGCTCAACGCGGGCTTCACCACCATCCGCGACATCGGCAACGACGGCAACTACGTTGCGACAGACTTGCGCCGCGCCATCGAGCAAGGACTCATCCCCGGCCCCACCATCATCAACTCCGGGCGCATCATCGCGCCCTTCGGCGGCCAGTATCAACTCCAACCCGAACGCCGGACGCTGGGCGAGCCGGAATATTTCTATGCCGACACGCGCGACGAGATGCGCAAGGCCATCCGCGAGAACGTCCACTTCGGCGCGCGCGTCATCAAGATCGTCGTGGACGACCAGCGTTACATCTATTCGGTCGAAGACATCAAGTACATGATCGCGGAGGCGGCGAGCGCGGGCGTGAAACTGGCCGCGCATGCTGTGACGGAGCAGGGCGCGCGTAACGCCGCCGAGGCGGGCGTCGCCTCCATCGAACACGGTCTGGAAATGTCCGACGAGGCGCTCGCGCTGGCGAAGAAGAACAACGTCGTGCTCGTCAGCACAGACTTCACGGAGAAGGCCTGGATGGCCTACGACATGCCTGCGGAAGTGGCGAAACGCTTCTACGCGCGCGGCGTGGATCGCCTGCGCCGCGCGCACAAGCTCGGCGTGACGCTGGCCTTCGGCAGCGACCTCATCTTCTACGCGCCCGACGAAACGCGCGGCACTTGGACAATGTCGCTCGTTGACGTGTTCGTCGAAGCTGGCATCCCGCCGAAGGACATTCTGCGCGCCTTCATCCCGAACGCCGCGCGCCTGCTCGGCGTCGAACAAACGCGCGGCGCGATCAGCGCGGGTCAGTTCGCCGACATCATCGCCACGCCGGAGAACCCGCTCGACAACATCTCCACGCTCAAACAGGTCAGCTTCGTGATGAAGAACGGCAAGGTCTTCAAAGGCGCGAAGTAGACGATCGCGCCGGGGAAGAATCTAGAGGGGCTGCGAATGCTCAGGAGCAAGACAATGGACAAACACGGCAACGGCAAAATCTCGCGGGTGCGGCGCATGAAAACCTCCGGCGCGCTGATCGCTCTGGCTCTGCTCGCTTTAGGATTGACGCAGACGGCAGGCGCGCAGGATTGGACGCAGTGGCGCGGCCCGGCGCGCGACGGGGTTGTGCCGGCGAAGAACACGCCCGCGAATTGGCCGAAATCGTTGCAGAGGGTGTGGCGCGTCGAGTTGGGCGAGGGCTATTCGTCGCCGGTCGTGGCGGGCGGGCGTGCGTTTGTCCACAGCCGCCGCGACCCGGAAGAATTAGTCACCGCCATCAACCTCGCGGACGGAAAGATCATCTGGCAGCAGAAATATCCCGCGCCGTTTCAGAAGAACCAGTACGCCGTGAAGATGGCGAAAGGGCCGAACGCGACGCCGCTTCTGGCGGGCGCGCGCCTGTTCACTGTCGGCACGACCGGCATCGTCACGGCGTGGGACAGCGCGACGGGCAGCCGCCTGTGGAGCAAAGATTTCTCCAAGAGCGTGGACACGTCGAAACTCTTTTGCGGGACGGCTGCGTCGCCGCTCCTCTCCGGCGGCATGCTGGTCGTGCAGGTCGGCAGCGACATGCACGGCGGTCAGGTCTTGGCGCTTGACCCGGCGACGGGCGCGGCCAAGTGGGAGTGGCGGGGCGCGGGGCCGGGCTACGCGTCGCCGGTCGTCTTCAACGTCGCTGGCCGCGAACAGATCGCGACGATGACCAATAGTTCCGTCGTCGGCCTCGACGCGAAGACGGGCAGGGAACTCTGGTCTGCCCCGTTTCTAGACGACTGGCACGAGAACATCACGACGCCCGTCTGGACTGGCGCGCACCTCGTCGTCTCCGGCACGCGACAGGGCACGCACGCCTACACGCTCCGCGAGGAGGCGGGGAAATGGAAGGCGACAGAAGCCTGGAAGAACCCGGAAGTGACGATGTACATGAGTTCGCCGGTTTATGGCGACGGCCTCCTGTACGGCCATTCCGTCAAGCGCAAAGGCCAGTTCGTCGCGCTCGACGCGAAGACCGGCGCGGTGCGCTGGCTCACGGACGGGCGCGAGGGCGAGCACGCCTCCGTCCTGCTCACGCCGCGCAACCTGCTCTATCTCACCAACGGCGCAGACCTCATCGTCGCACGCCGCGCCACTGCGGCCTTCGAGGCCGTCGAGCGATACGACGTGGCCGACGCGGAGACCTATGCCATGCCCGTCCTCCTCGGCACAGACCTCTACGTGCGCGACGCCACCGGCCTCATCCGCCTCACGCCCGCACCCTGAAGTTTGTCGAAGCGTTAAAGAAAACAGTGTTCGCCGTCAAACGCGAGTAAGGCCGGGTAACACGATAGGCTTCGTGTTACCCGGCCTCGGTTTATGGTTGAAGGCCGGGGCGCGCGTCTGGCCGCATCGACGGTGGCGTCGCCGCCCCTACAGCTTAGTGTACCGCCGGGCGGAAGTTGCGCCCGAGGTCGAAGAAGCAGGGCGAGTGGACGAGGATGTCCAGATCGATCCTGCGCCGCCGGAACTCGTTGAACTTTCTGGTCGGCGCGCCGTCCGCAGGGTCTACCACCTTGAAGGGCTGGACGAGCGTGCCGGGCGTGATGCCGTTCATAAAGCCGGACAGCCCAGCCTCCGTGCCGAACGGCACGGGCTTGATGTGGGTGAAGACGGTGTTGGTCTCGCCCGTGTGGCAAGCGTTGCAGGTGTTCAGCGAGAACAGGTGGCGGGCTTTCCGGTTGGTGATGAAAGGGCCGCCTTTGGGATTGTTCCAGTGCGTGTTCACGTCCACCGGAAGCGTCGGGTTGCGCGGCGCGAGCGACGAGCCGCCGAGGAACAGTTGCCCCATGAAAGTCGCCGGGACGTTGTGGGTTTGCGTGAGGATGCTCGGAGTATGCAGGTTCACAAAGTCCGTCAGCAAGGCCGTCCGGTTGCGTGTCAAGTCGGGCGTCAGTTTGACGGTCACCTCTTCGAGTTGGCCGGGATTGACCGGCGGCTCGCCGCCGATCTTGAATTCACGCAACTCCCAGACGGGATTGGTTGATACCCCGAGCAATAACTCGACCTCGTTTGTGCGCAGTTGGTTGAGCGCGCTGCCGTTCGGCTTGTGCGGCGCGACCCCGGCGGCGGTGAATTGGTCGGTGATGGCCTGAAGCGCGCTGTTGTAAGCGGCTGAGCCGAGCGCGAAGTTGCGCAGGTTGTGCCACTGCCTGCCCCAATTCCTGATGTCGCAGCCGCGCCGGTCAATGCCATACTCGAAAATGACCGTGAACTGCGTCTCGCGGCAATTGCGGCTGCCCGTGCTGGTGTACGGGTCGGTGCTGCCTCCGCCCGTGCGGTCGATGAGGCCGAAGACGAAACGCCCCTCGCCCGCGTTCCCGCCGCCGTAAGCGGAGTTGTTGCGTAGGTCTATGCGGTTCACAATCGCCAGCAGTTTGAACGGGGCGATAGAGAGATCGAGCGGCTGCGTCGGCCCGCCGCTCGCCGCCACCCACGGGTCAATCACGAGCGTCTTGATCTTCTGTCGCTGCGCGACCGTCCAACCGTTGACCGTCTGGTTACTCATCCACTTGTCCAGCCACTTGCGCGTGAACGTGGAGGGATTGATGCCCGTCACGGGTTGGTTCGCCATCTGCTTCATCAGGTAGCCGAACGTCCAGCGACCCATCCGCGTGCCCGCGCCCGTGCAGGGGTTGAACGTGCGATCCGGATTTTCGACCACGTTCAAATTCGTGATCACCAGAGACTTTTCGGGGATGACGCGACGGTGCGTCCCGATGCGCCGCAGGGGCACGATCTGACCCGGCTGCACGTTGCGAAAATCGGCGAGCGGGACTTCCTTGTTCCCGATGAGGTCGCGCGTCTCGTCGAAATCTGGCATCACGACCGACGTGTCGGAAGCGAGATTCGTGTCCGTGCGCTCTTCCTCCGTGATAGTAGTGCTCTCCGCTTGCTCCGAGGTCACCGCCGTCCCCTCGGCGTCCGTGCGGTTCGCGCCGGACACTTGCGAGTCAACGGGCTGCGTGGAACTCGGGGTCGGTTCGGGCTGCGCGTTGACGGCCTGAATCTCGTCCTGATTCTTAGCTAATTCCTCGAAGTCGAGGAAGATGACGGCGGAATACGTGCCGTCGCCAGCCCTCGCGTCGCCTTCCGCCCCGTCGTCTCTGAGCAGCACGTCCTGATCCTCGATGACGGTTTTAACTTGATCCCCCATTTTTTGATCCGGCGCGAACTGGACAAACAACAGGGCATTGCCTTCCGTCGTGGCTTCCTTGAGCGGCGTCGCCGAGATGGCTTCGACTTGCGGCGTGTCCGCGCTCAAGTCTTCCTGCGCCGCTGTCGCCATCATCATCGCGGCGGGGTCTGTCGTCGTCGAGGCGGCGGCGGTCGCTTTGGAACTACTCGTGCCGGTAAAGAAAATGCTACCGGCGAAAAGCGATAGGGCGAGGGCTATCGCGCAAACCTTCAACACATTCGACCAACGGTTTTTCATACTTTGTCCCTCCAAACTCTGAGTGGGTGAGGTGCGTGAGAGCCTTTCCCCGTCGCGGAAGACGCGAGAAGCAAGGCTCCGTTAAATTAGGGCAAAGATCAGCTTTATCATGACGTTGAGAAGAAAATATCTCGTAAAAACTGGAAACAAGCTGCAAGCACAGATCGAGTGCATCCGGTGCGAGGGCGCATCGGCGAGGTGATCGGAGTTGCGAATAATCAGCGTGATTGCTCAGGCCGGGAGTGGCTAAGCGAGAGCTTCCATCGCACTTTGCCGGAGCGTTTAAGTTCGAGCCTGCGCCGAATTTTGCTCTGGCGATGAACCGTCTATGCCTTGATCATGTGGGCAAGATCGACCGTTCCTTGCTGGACGAAACAAACACTTGATCGGCCATGGAGATGAATCCGGCGCAGGGAAGAATTGCGTCGCCGCAAACCTTCGATGCCGAACTGAAATATTGTTTGAGATGGGGTGGGCATCTCAATGGTTTAACTGTACAAGGGGAGCACGATAATACTCTTCTCGAAGTTTGTGTCAACACTTTTTTTCGCCGCACCCGGATCGTTGCGAATCCGTCGGGCGAGAGCGCGCGAGAGTCTGCCGTCGCTCTCGGCGTGGTGCGCGCGGCGGCTCTAAGCCTGTGCTATGCTCTGGCCTCAAGCGTAAATTAGACCGGGGAACGGTTGATGCGTCGTGAGTTACAACTATTATTTCGCGCAGACTTGGACGAGCGCGCGAACCATCCTGATTACGGCACGCCGGAGTATTACTCGTTGCGTGAACGGGATGCACGCCGCCGCCGGAGCCTCGCAGGCATTATCGAATCGGGCGGGCTGGAAGAGCCTGAGGATTATTATCATGCCGCGTGGATTCTCAATCATGGCGAGAGCGTAGAAGAGATTTGGCAGGCGCACAATCTGGCGACGGAGGCTGTTAAACTCGGCCTGCGCCGGGCGCGCTGGCTCGCCGCCGCCACGTATGACCGCTGGCTGATGTATCAAGGCAGGCCGCAGAAATACGGGACGCAGATCGTGCCGGATGGAAAGCGGCAGCGGGTGTGGGATGTCGAGCCGGCGACTTCCGACGCCGAACGCGCGGAATGGGACGTGCCCGCACTGGCGGAGATGGAGAGGCGCGCCGAGGAATTGACGCGCACCGAACCGATGCCGCCGTTGGACACCGCTCCCACATGGCTCAAAGCTGCACTTCTCAGGTGGCGCGCCGAAGATGAAGGCCGCGCATAGCAACTCGTTCAACACCCGACCACGCGACAGCAAGCCGCTAAAGCTGAAAATGATGCGCGCAGAGATTACAATTATGAAGCGCGGCCAGCTATTAGCCGAAGCATGACGGTAGGATGATGCGGAGAGAGATGTCGAAGCAAGAGATTGAAACTCAGGGTCAGCAACAGGGCGCGCCCGACCAGAAGGCGGAGGCGCACCCGAGCCACTACGAGCCTGTCAAGCAGGACTTGAAGACGGAGCGCGAGTTGCGCGCCGGGGCGACAACTGCATCTACGCACGAGCCGCAGCCTCAAGCGGACTCAGGAAACGGCGCGACGATCGCCGCAGACGATTTACGCCGCGCGCAGCCGCCCGAAGATTTTACGGGGATTAAAATCTCGCCCGCGAGCGAAACGGCGGGCGGCCTGCCCGCCATCATGTCCGCGATGAAACACTCCCTGACGGAGATGGGCGCAACGCGCACGCTCAAGACGCTCGCGCGCATCAACCAGAAGGGCGGCTTCGACTGTCCCGGCTGCGCGTGGCCTGAGCCGGACGGCGAGCGCACGCATTTCGAGTTCTGCGAAAACGGCGCGAAGCACGTCGCCGACGAGGCGACGACCAAACGCGTCACGCCCGAGTTTTTCCGCCAGTGGAGCGTTTCGGAACTCTCGCGCCGGTCGGACATGTGGCTGAACGATCAAGGGCGGCTCACGCACCCGATGCTGCTCCGCCCCGCGAGCGACCACTACGAGCCTGTCAGTTGGGATGAAGCATTCAAATTGATCGCAGCCGAGTTGAACGCGCTCGCCTCGCCCGACGAGGCCATCTTCTACACGTCTGGACGCACGAGCAACGAGGCGGCGTTCCTGTATCAACTCTTCGTCCGCCGGTTCGGCACGAACAACCTGCCCGATT
>DASPJG010000051.1:0-9207 GCA_035628755.1 Pyrinomonadaceae bacterium | reverse complement strand
AGCGGCTCGGAGACGATCTGGCCGACGGTCATACGCGGGTTCAGTGAGGCGTAAGGGTCTTGAAAGATCATCTGCATGTGCCGACGCATCCGGCGCAACTCAGGTGACGATAGTTGCGAGAGATCGCGCCCGCGAAAATAGACCTGCCCGCCCGTGTGCGGCGTGAGTCGCAGCAAGGCGCGGCCAAGCGTTGATTTGCCGCAGCCCGACTCTCCCACCAACCCCAGCGTCTCGCCCGTTTCGATCTCAAACGAAACGCCGTCAACCGCCTTCAACACACGGCGACTCTCAGAGCCGCCCGCCAATTTATCCCACGCCGAGCCGCCGCCGGGATCGAAATACACTTCGAGACCGCGCACCGCGACCAGCGGCTCGCCCGCCGCGCCTGTGGACGACGGCAGCGGTGCGCCAGAGTTGTTTGCGAGTGCGCGCGGCGTGCTCATGGATTGCGGCTGTCCGTTTGAGAGAAAAGTTCCGTGGCGAAGTGGCAGAGTGAAAAGTGTTCCCGCGTGAGTTGGACAAAGGGCGGAAACTGACGGCGGCAGACATCCTCTGCGCGTTCGCAGCGCGGCGCGAAGGGGCAGCCAGCGGGAAGGCGCGCGACATCCGGCGGGAGCCCGGGAATCTGGTAGAGCGTGCCCCCGGTCGTTTCCGGGTCGGGCATCGAGCGCACCAACGCTATCGTGTAAGGATTCGCGGGGCGGGCGAACAACTCCCGCGTCGGGGCTTGCTCGAAAACTTTTCCCGCGTACATCACGACGACGCGATCCGTCATTCCCGCCACCACGCCCAGATCGTGTGTGATGAGAATGACGCTCAACCCCGTCTGGTTTTTCAGGCTCTTGATCAGTTCGAGTATTTGCGCCTGAATGGTCACGTCGAGCGCGGTGGTTGGTTCGTCCGCGATCAAAAGTTCGGGCTGGCAGGAGAGAGCCATCGCGATCATCACACGCTGCCGCATGCCGCCGGAAAACTCGTGCGGGTAATCATCCGCACGTCGCCCGGCGTCGGGGATGCCGACAGTTTCGAGCATGCGGACGGCGTGCGCGTGCGCCTCTCGTTTCGTGTGCCGGAGATGCAAACGCGTCAACTCGGTCAACTGCGTTGAGATGCGCATGAAGGGATTGAGCGAGGTCATCGGGTCTTGAAAGATCATGCTGATGCGCTTGCCGCGAATCCGGCGCACGGCTTCGAGCGGCAGCGACAATATGTCCTGACCTTGAAACACGACCTCGCCCCTGACGATTTTTCCCGCGGGCTCTGCGATGAGTCGGAGCAATGACAGGCTGGTGACGGATTTTCCCGAACCCGATTCGCCGACGATGCCTAAAGTTTCTCCCTGCCAGAGGTCGAAACTAACGCCGTCAACCGCCTTCAACACGCCGTCTTCGCTCCCGAAATAGGTGCAGAGGTTTCGGACTGACAGGAGCGGTTCGGCGTGGCTCATCGTATGTGTCTATGTCAAATTGTGAGTGTGACCGGCGGCGCGCCCGTCAACGACCGACCAGACGGTTGCTGACGATTCTGATGGCTGAATCGCGTTTTGGCGGTTGCCAGTTGGTGTTAATCCGCACGCGTTGCAGGGAAGGCGCGTCGAGCAGGTTGGCGTCAAAGCCCGCGACGTAAGGTTTGACGAGCGCGTAGGAGGAGGCGAAATAGATCGGGATCGCGGGCAGTTCTTCGAGCGCGTGTTGTTCGGACAAAATCTGCCGGGGCGTATTTTTAGACGGCGGAGACTTGGGCGCAATTTCAGCGGAAGTCGCTTCGCCTCGCTGTTCCGTCAAAGGCGTGGGGGAGGCGTTCGCCTCCGCTGCATCGCCCGCGCCCGTCAAGGAACTCGCCGCGAAATTCAGCCTCTCCGGGTCGAACATGGCGAGCATGTTTCGCTCCTCGTCCACCGTTTGCATGACCATGCTGCGACGCGCCACGTCGTAGTCGCCGCTACGCAGAGCCGCTTCGTACTCGTCCCAGTTGCGCAAGACGATCTCGGTTTCTATGCCGAGCACGTTGCGCCACATCCCGGCGATGGCGACGGCCACCGCGCGGTGCTGCTCGTTGCGATTCACCAGCAGGCGAACGCGCGGGAAATCATTCCCGCCCGCAAAGCCCGCCTCGGCCAGCAAGCGGCGCGCGGCTTCGGCGTCGAAAGTTATGTCCCGCTCCTTGGCATCCGCGTTGGCCTCGTCGGCGTTTCCGGTCGAAGGCAGAAACTTTAGGGCAGCCTCGGTCGCGCCGCCGAGCGTGTCCGCGCTGAGCCGCTCGCGGTCAACGGCGAGAGATAAGGCACGGCGCACGCGCTGGTCGTTGAAGGGCGCACGCGTGGTGTTGAAATCGTAGTAGGTCAATGCCCCGAACGTGGCGCGCCGGAAATCTTTGTAAGGCGTGAGCAGTTTCATCGCCAGCGGTTCGATATTGGTATTCGTCACCGCGTCAACTTCGCCCGCGCGATAAGCCGACAGCGCGGCTTCGGCGTCGGTAGCGGCGACGAAGCGAACGCGTTCGAGCGCGACGATCTTCGCGTTCCAATAACTGTCCGCGCGTTCGAGCACGACGCCATCGTCGGCCTGCGCGCTCAGATTAAACGCGCCGTTCGAGATGATCGGCGCATCCGGCTCAGGCTGTGCTTCGCTGCCCGCGCGGTCTTCCCCGCTCTCTTGTGCCGTTTCTTCCCGCTCAACGTCCTTCGCTCCCTTCGACCGATGCACCGGACGAAACACGGGATGGGCGACGAGCGCGGGGAAATTTTTATCCGGCCTTTGCAAACGCACTCTGAAGGTGAAATCGTCGAGGGCTTCGACGCCGAGTTCGGCTTTTTCAGGAGCGGGACTCGCCTCTGGCAAAGCACCTTGTCCCGCCTCGACCGCCGCACTTTCGTCCCTCCGCGCGGGCGGCGAGGGCGCGGGAAGCGTCCGGCTCGCCGGTTTGCTTTGCGCGCCTTTGAGATTGGCTAAAAGCTTTGCGTGGGGGGCGCGTTCGCCGAGTTGCAGCGTGCGCTGCCACGAACGCACAAAGTCATGTGCGGTCACAGGCTCGCCGTTCGACCAGCGCGCGTCGTGCCGTAGATAAAAAGTCCACTCCCGGTCATCGGCGGCAGACTCCCAGCGAATCGCTACGCCTGAAACGGGCTGCAAAGTTTGCGCGTCGTATTCCGTTAGCCCTTCAAACATCGCGCGCACAACGTCCGTGTCGGGCGGGGCAGCCGCCAGCGCGGGGTCGAAAATTCGCGGCAGCCCGCCGTCGCTCCAGCGAAACTCCTGACGCACCGGCACGCTGACCCGACCGTAATAGATTTCGCCTTCGTCGCTCGAAAAGCAGCCGCCGCTCGCCACGGTCAGGCCGACAGCGAGACACACGGCAAGCGCCGCGCGCCAACGCTCCAGGCGAAAACTCAAAGCTGCCTTGTATCTCGTCTTCATCAATCTTTTGAAGGCGTCAGATTCCCAGTCGCCAACGCTTTCAGATTTTCATAGACCGCAATGGCCTGCTTCCGCGTCTCGTCGAAACCGCCGGAAGTGTCGATCAGATAATCCGCGAAGCTCTTTTTCTCTTCTTGCGGCATCTGCGCCGCGATGCGTCGCCCGGCTTCCGCAACCGTCAAGCCGTCGCGCTTCACCAAACGTTCGAGTTGCAACTCGGGACGGCAAAACACCACGATCAACTTATCAAACCGCCGGTAACTGCCCGTCTCGATCATCAAAGCGGCGTCCACGATGCCGACGCCCTGCGGGTCTCTCGTTTCGCAACGCCGCAGCCAATCGTCCTGCGCCGCGATAATCAACGGGTGGAGAATCGAATTCAAACGCGCCCGCTTCGTTTCATCGCTAAAGACTATCGCACCGAGTTTCGCGCGATCAAGCGTGCCGTCAGGCCGCAGCACTTCGCCGCCGAAAGCATCCGTGATGGCACGCAAGCCCGCGCTGCCCGCTGCAACCACTTCGCGCGCAGTCTGGTCAGCATCGAGCACGTGACATCCCAGACTGGCGAGCACGGACGAGACGAACGACTTGCCAACCGCGATTGATCCTGTGAGTCCCGCGCGCAACATCGCCGTGCTTCAGGACAGCCCCCGCCGACGACGCGCCGCCGTCAGCGTGTTACGCATCAACATCGCCACGGTCAGCGGCCCAACCCCGCCCGGAACCGGTGTGAGGCTGCCCGCCACTCCGGCCACTTCAGCCGGACTAACGTCGCCTATAAGAGTAAACCCGCGCTTGCTTATCGCTTCGATGCGCGCGGCGGCGTTCTCACCGAAAAGTTCTCTCGCTTCCACTGCGTCCGTGAGTTTGTTCATCCCCACATCAATCACCGTCGCCCCCGGCTTCACATGCTCCGCGCGGATCAGCCCGATGCGACCGACCGCCACCACGAGAATGTCTGCCTGTCTCGTCAAAGAGGCCAGTTCGTGTGTCCGCGAATGGCAAATCGTAACGGTGGCGTCATGTTGCAATAAGAGTTGCGCCAGCGGGCGACCGACGATGTGGCTGCGACCGATGATGCAGGCGTGTCGGCCACTGATTTGTATGCCTTCGCGCGTAAGTAATTCGATGATCCCGGCGGGCGTGCAGGGCGCAAAGCCGGTTCGGCCAAGCGTCAGACGCCCGACGTTGACCGGATGAAAGCCGTCAACGTCTTTTGCCGGATCAATCGCCTCGATCACGCGCGCCTCGTCCACGCCGCGCGGCAAAGGTAACTGGACGAGTATGCCGTCAACGTCGTCGCGCGCGTTGAGCGTCCCGACCTCTGCCAGCAGTTCCTCCGTCGTCGTCTCTTCCGGCAGTTCGTGATGCTCGGAGCGAAGTCCCACAGTTTCCGAGGTGCGCACCTTGTTGCGCACATACACGGCGGATGCCGGATCATTCCCGACGCGCACCGCCACGAGGCACGGAACATACCCCTGCACGTCCTTCAAACGCGCCGCCTCGACGGCCACTTCGCGCCTGATCTCTTCGGCCACACGCGCTCCGTCTAGAATTCTGGCGCGCCGTTTCTCTTCATTCATAGTTAACATAGACGGTGAAAAGTTAAAGGCATCCTACCATATTTCATTAACACACGATCACGCCCGGCGTGTGCGGCGCGTGCCGTTGACTTCTCGATTATCCGAGTCTCTCAACAGCCCCTCGCGCCCGTAAACGCGAAAAGCTCGCGGGTAGTTTCTGCTACCTGCGAGCCTTCTGCGTTTACGCGGCCTTCTTTATTAATGCCGGTGAGGGAACAATTAAAGGCGTAAATTCACTATCACGAATTTCTACGCGGGCGAAGACTTGCGCCATCGCGCCGTCTGATCACGCTTCAAGATTCAATGACCGCCGTTTCCGGCCAACTTCTGCAACTCGCCGGTGTCGCTCCGGTTTCCGTTTTTCGCGTCCAGCAGAGAGTTGCAAGTGGTGATCAGGTTTTTCAACCCGGTCGGCTTATTCAGAAAAGCATCCGCTCCCGCCGCCAGCGCGTCGTCGTGCCCGATGCTGCCCGTAAACAGGATAATCGGGATGCGGCGGCGGTGAGCCATCCGGCGCGCCCGTTGTACCAGAGACAGGCCGCTCTCACCCGGCAGTTCGGCATCCAGTATGATCAGATCATAGTGCTCGTCGCCTTCGAGTTTCTTCCGGGCTGCCGCCCCGTCGCGACATATATCCACTTGCCAACTTTCGAGTTCCAATAATTGCTTGACCGTGAAAAGGACTAAATCGTAGTCCTCGGCGTATAGAATTTTAGTCTGCTGCAAATTAAAGCACCTTCCTTCTTCCGGGTGAGGTTGGTAAGAAGAGTACGCGAGCCGCGTCGAATGCAGACCGAAACTCACCTCGGTTGCACGCGTAGCAACAACTGTTCCCTCAGTTCAAGATTCTTCACCTGAAAACCTTGCCGGTCGATTTTACGCATGATTTACGGTGAAGTTGTGCAGGATTGCCGCCGTGTTCGGGTGGAGCGTGAGATTGCCTGTGCTGACAGGGCGTTGTCAGGAGGTAATAATTTACACGGCGCACGAAGACGTTTGCCCTGTAAGGTTGGACAGAAGGGCACTTAACTTAACTTGAAAGATATCTTGCGACGCGTACCGATTCGGTCGTGAGATTTTTACAGGACACACGAATCCATAACTCGGCGTCAGCGACTGGCTCCCTGTCGAGTTTTCGGTTTATTTTCGGGTCGCATGAGACTGACACGTCGCGTGCGGGTCGGTTTTCGCAGGCCGAGCAGATCGCTGTGCCGCCCGTTGACGATGTATGAGAGCCCCTGATGCGTGATGTTGAGCAGGCGTGCGGCGCGCGTGATGCTCCCGCCCGCGCTGTCTAGTGCGAGCCGGATCAAATTGCGCTCGTAGGCGCGCACCTCTTCCTCCAGCGAACAGCCCGACCACGCCTCGCCGAAACCGGACTTGTTCGTCTGCCTGAGCGCGACCGTCTCCACCGCTTTCGCCGTGATGACCGTTTCCGCAGCAGCCGTGATGAAGGTTCGCTCGATGAGTATGCGCAACTCGCGCGCGTTGCCGCGGAGAGGCAGGCGCGTCATCGCTTCCAGACTTTCGGGCGTGAAATTAAGCTGCTTGTGATACCGCTTCTGCGCCTCGGCGATGAAATGCCCGGCGAGCGCGGGGATGTCTTCGGGTCGCTCCCTGAGCGGCGGGAGTTCAAGGTGAAAGGCGTTCAAGCGGTAGAAAAGGTCGGCGCGGAAAAGGCTGCGGCTCACGCGCTGCCGCAGGTCGTGATTGGTCGCGGCGATGATCCGCACGTTGATCCGCAACGGCAGCGAACTTCCAATCGGGTAAATCTCGCCCTGGTCAATTAACCGCAGCAACTTGGCTTGATGGACGAGGCTCAGTTCGCCGATCTCGTCGAGGAAGAGCGTGCCGCCCTCGGCTTCAAGCGCAGTGCCCGAATAATCTTCCGCCGCATCGGTGAAGCTGCCCTTCTTGTGACCGAACAGTTGCGACTCGACGAGCGAGTCGCACAGAGCCGCGCAGTTGAGCGCGACGAAACGACCGGTGCGTCCGCTCCATTCGTGAATCAGACGCGCCATCACGTCCTTTCCCGTCCCCGTCTCGCCGCTCAGCAAAACCGCGCCTTCGCCCCGCGCGACGGCATTCGCTTCCCGCAACAAGCTCGCCGTCTTTTCAGAGCCATGGACAAACTTATGCGCCTTGAATTCGACCGGCTTTTCAGCCCTTGACGACGGCATGATGAGATGGCGGGCGCAGGCGCGCAGGCGCGAGAGCAACTCGGGTTGTTGTGTTTGTGAAAGCAAGTTGTCGGCGCGCACGTAGAGGGCTTGCAACTCCTCCTGCGCGTAATCATGCGCCAGTTCCTCGAAGATAGTGAGCAGGGCGCAGGCTGCGCCTTCCCGGTCGTTGAGTTGCTCGCTGATCGCGACCGCACGCCGGAACACCTCACGCGCTTGCGTGCGCCGCTCAAGCCGGGTGAGGGCGATACCATGTGTAATCAGAGCCTCCGCCAGCAAGGCCTGCTCGTCGCCGCGCTCAAGGGCGTGTACGGCGACGCGGACTACCCGCTCGGCCTCCGAGTTGCAGCCCTGCGCGAGCAGGGCGCGGGCGCGCGTTTCGTCAACCTGCGCGGCGCGCACCCCGTCCTTCAAACGGATGAAGAGACGGCGGGCGCGGTCGAGATGCTCGAACGCTTCATCGAAGCGTCCGGCGCGGAAGAGTGAGAAGCCCAGATTGTTTTCGACGCTGGCGAGGTAATGCGTATGCCCGGCCTGTTCCAGATAAAAACTCGCCGCCGTCAGTTCGATCAAAGCATTGTCTATGAAATCCGGTCGCTTTTCCGCGACGCCGAGGAATTCCCACGTTCCGGCCAGAGTGCTGTGAAATTTGCCTTTCAGCGCGGGGCTGTCACAGTTTTTGATGAGCGGCGCGGCGTCGAGCAGGATCGTGAGCGCGTCTCTGTGGCGCGCGGCAGATCGCTCCACTTCTGCTCGTCTCACCTGAGCAATACCTTTCAACTCAAGCTCGGTCTCCGGCAATCCTTCCAGCGCGTGCCGGAGCATGACGCGCGCCTCGTCGTAACAGCCTTCGCGCCAGTAGCACCATGCCAACTCAATTTCGGCCTCCGCTGCCCTGCCGGTCTCGCCGAGCGAGGCGAAGAGCGACCGGCTTTCGCTGATTAAATCTTTCGCGACGTCTTGCGAACCTGCGACCTGATGCGCACTGCCCAGCCAACCGCTCAAAGCCCCGACACGCAGCAAAACCACGGCCTGTGTGCGTTCTTCGAAGCCTTCCAGATCGGGACGCACACCCATCCCACGCCACAACGAACCCAACGCCTGTCGCGCCGCCTCGTAATTTCCGGCTCTTTCCAATTCCTGCGCGAGCGCACAACGTAGCTGGGTCTTTGACTCCGTAGTGCGCCCGATCTCGTCAATTTGGTGAAGCAACGTGGTGGTTAAGTTCATGTGAGGTTTAGTTTTACACTCCTTAGCAAGTATTTTTGCGGAAACGCGAAATTTTTACCCGAAGGTGATATGATGCGCGCTCGACTTTACCAAACCGGCTTTAGCGTCATAAACGCGGGCAACATTTAACTTCGGGAGAATCTCAATGCGAACTTTACGCCAAATTTGCGCCATCGCCCTTTTAACAGCTGCCTTCTCAACGTTTGCGCTGGCGGAAGATGAAGGCTGGATCGGCACCGGCATCAAACCCCCCAAAAACGACACAGCCTCTCCAACTTCTTACGTGACGCCGGAATCGGGCATCGCGGAAACTGGTGATGAGCCCAGCTACTTCGATGAATTGTACGAAGCGACCCTATTATTTCTGCAAATGAATTGGTTGTAGTTCTAGCGTAACCTGACTACTCCAAAGAGTTGCCCCATCTCGCTCGGACGAGCAGAGATTTAAGCCGGTCACACGAAACGCCGGAAACTACCAGACCGGCTACGCTTCAAACAACTCACAGGCCCCTCTGACCGCGCTTCACGGCGGGGCCAATTTTGTTGTGCGCAAAAGACTTACAAGTGCTACTCCGCACCACTGTCGGTTTGCCTTTTTTCCCTCTCACGAAGCATCCTACTCTCATTTTTGCGTGAAAAGCAATAATTATTATGGCATGGGATTGCCTAAATCAGACCTGATGATGTTATAAGACTTGACATGCACCAATGTCCCTATTGCCACAGTAGCGAGCGCCAAGTGAAATCAGGCTTTAAGCGCACCGGCTCGCAACGCCTGCAATGTCAGGCATGCCGTCG
>DASPJG010000050.1:0-5987 GCA_035628755.1 Pyrinomonadaceae bacterium | reverse complement strand
CGCAGGATGAATTGGAGGGCGCGGTCAACGTCGTCGCGCCGCAGCCCGTGACGAACGGCGAGTTTACGGAAAAACTCGGCGGCGTGCTGGGTCGCCCGACCTTCTTCGCCGTGCCCGCTTTCGCCGCCCGCCTCGCGTTCGGCGAGATGGCCGACGCGGCCTTGCTCGCCAGCCAGCGCGCCGAACCGGCGCGGCTCAAGGCGACGAACTACCAGTTCAAATATCCCGAACTCGAAGGCGCGCTCCGCCACGCGCTCGGCAAGTGAGCGACAGGTGAGCGCGCGCACGAGCAGCAGCGGCGGGACGCACCCGCGCTGGATGACCTGGACGCTCTACGCGGCGGGCGCGTACAACCTCGCGTGGGGCGCGTTCGTCGTGCTGTTCCCGCTGGCTTTCTTCCGCTGGGCGGAAGCCGCGCCGCCGAACTATCCGCAAATCTGGCAGTGCCTCGGCATGGTCGTGGGCGTCTACGGCGTCGGCTACGCGATTGCCGCGCGCGACCCTTTTCGCCACTGGCCGATCATCTTCGTCGGCTTCCTCGGTAAATTCCTCGGCCCCATCGGCTTCCTCCAAACCGCCATGCGCGGCGACTGGCCGTGGGCGTTCGGCTGGCTCAACGTGACGAACGACCTCATCTGGCTCGCGCCCTTCGCGCTGATTCTCCGCGCCGCCTATCGAGACTCGCGCGCGGCTGCATGACCGCGCCCGCCGCATGTCTTATAATCGCAAACAACAGTCGGCAACTTCTTTCGCGCGATTAAACAACTTGAGAGAAAGTTCCTCTATGAAACTGAATCGCCTCGCCGTCTACGCGTGGCTCGTCGTGGCGGCCAACCTGTTCGTGATCGTGTGGGGCGCATACGTGCGCGCCTCCTTTTCCGGCGACGGCTGCGGCAGCCATTGGCCGCTGTGCAACGGCGAGGTGCTGCCGACGACCGGCCTCTTGAAGACGGCCATCGAGTTGACGCACCGCCTGACGAGCGGCGTGGCCTTGCTGCTCGTCGTCGGCCTCGTGTGGCGCGCGCGCCGCCTGTTTCCGCGCGGCCATCGCGTGCGGCGCGGCGCGTTCTGGTCGCTCATCTTCATCTTGATCGAGGCGCTCATCGGCGCGGCGCTCGTGAAGCTGGATTTGGTGGCGCGCAACGCTTCCATCGCGCGCGCGTTCGTGATGTCATTTCATCTGGTGAACACTTTCGTGCTGCTCGCCTTCCTGTCGCTCACGGCCTGGTGGGCGATGGGCGGCGAGCGATTGCGCCTGCGCGGGCAGGAAAAGGTCGGAGCGATCTTCGCCGCCGGTCTCGTCGGCACGCTCCTGATCGCTGTCAGCGGTGCGGTGGCCGCTCTCGGCGACACGCTCTTTCCGGCAAACTCTCTGGCCGAAGGAATCAGGCAGGACTTGTCCCCGGCGGCGCACTTCCTCGTGCGCTTGCGCGGCCTGCACCCGCTGTTCGCCATCGCCATCGGCTGCTACGCCGTGGCCGCCGCGTCTTACGTCAACAACTTCCTGCGCCCCGGCCTGCCGCACGCGAAGCGGCTCACGAGCATCCTCACGACGCTTTTTCTGGTGCAACTCGGCGCAGGCATTCTCAACGTCCTGCTGCTCGCGCCCGTCTGGCTGCAACTCACGCATCTCCTGCTCGCAGACCTGTTCTGGATCGCGCTCGTACTCAACTCCGCCGCCGCCCTCGCGCCCGAGCACGCGACGGTAGAGCAACCCGAGAAGTTGAACTTGCAGGCCGCGTTGGAAACTTAAACCAGGTCAACTTTGATTCCCGATTGAACGGTTCATTGATTCGGTGAGCCGTTCGATCAAGCATCCCTTAGCCTCGATTCTTATCTCCTTCGCGCTTCCCGCGCGTTCCTCGCGCCTGCCGCCAGCGGGTGCTTTTAGCGACACATTCGTGTCCTTAAACATAAAACTTTTTGTTTAAATGCGATTCGCTGTAAAGCGAAACACTCGCGGGAGGGAATTTCATCATTGAGCGACAGCTTCGCGCCGCAACTCGGTCTGGTCTGCATCACCACTTCGGATGCCGTGCGCTACCGCGCCCTGACGCGCAAGCGCCTACTGCAATTCGACGCGCCCGAACAGAAACGGATGCTGCGTGAGTTGTACGCCGACAACCTCGTGCGTTTGGGTCGCGCGCTCGATTTTTGCAGCGAGCGCGGGTTGAAATTGTACCGGCTCACGTCGGGTCTGTTCCCGTTCGCAGACGACGAGGCGGGCGCGGACGTGCTCGAAGAGTTTCGCGCGGCGGCGCGCGCGACGGGCGAGCGTGCGACCGCGCTCGGCATCCGCCTCGTGATTCATCCAGATCAATTCGTCGTGCTCAGTTCCGACTCGGAGCAGGTGGTCGCCAACAGCATCAAAATTTTGCGGACGCACGCACACGTCCTCGATCTGCTGGCGCAGCCGCGCACGAGTTGGGCGGTAATGGAGATACACGGCGGCAAGGGCGACCGCGCCGCGCGGCTCGTCGAAGTGATTCGCGCGCTGCCCGAGGAGATTCGCACGCGACTCGCGCTGGAGAACGACGAGTACGCCTACGGCGCGGCGCAGATTCTCGAAGTTTGCCGCGCGGCGGGCGTGCCGATGGTCTTCGACGCGCATCATCACGTGTGCCGCGAGAAACTGGACAGCTACGAGCACGAAAGCGTGGCGCATTATCTCGCCGCCGCGCGCGAGACGTGGCCTGTCGCCGAATGGCAACTCGTCCACATCTCCAACGGGCGCACGGCCTTCAACGACCGCCATCACAGCGATTTCATCACGGACATGCCTTCGTCTTACCGGCGCGCTCCATGGATCGAGGTCGAGGCCAAGCAGAAGGAGTTAGCGATTGAAAAGCTGCGCGCCGAGTGGTTAACTTCGCAAATGAAAGAGTTGCGGCGGACGGCCTAGAGTTTCGTTCGCTCACTGAACAAACTTTCGTGCCTGTATGCGTTGTAAACGGTCAAGTTGAGGCTTGACAGTGAGCCTCACGATCAATAAGATTGCGCCTACTTGGTACAACTTAATAGGAAGCCTGTACACGCGCTTCTCTGACACTTGAGTTTGTCGCGTGCGAAGAGCCAAACACGTGACTCTCTACAGACGATCAGGCGACTTAAGACGCCGCTTCCGCAAATTGAGCCGGAGCTTTCCGGCTCGCGCAACCGCCCCGAGCAGTTTGATCTGTCGGGGCGATTTCGTGTCCGGGCGACAGGCGCGTCAGCGCACGTAAATCGGATTCGAGATGATCCAGGGCTTCCGGTCGAGGGGCGCGGGGAGTTGCGGCAGATAGCAGACGACGCGATAAACGCCCGCCTCGTTCGCCGTCCATTCGTGGGCGGCAACTTCACGCGCCTCGCTCACCACCTGACCATTCCTGACGATCTCGATGCGGCTTTGTACCGGGGTCGTCACGCGCAGACGGACGCCCGCGCCCGACCGCGCGATCTCGTCGCCCATCAAACGCTGCTCCGCGCCGTTCGTCGCCGTGAAGCGAAAGCCGCTCGCGTCGCACAGGATGTCGAAGGCGACGTAGGCGTGTCCCCCGGCAAGAGCCGACAGCAGAGTTTCTTCGTTCAAAGGCTGGCCGCGTTCGACCAGGACGTGCGTGCGGACGACTTGAAAACTGCGCTCGTAAGGATCGAGTTTCAAGGCGAAGATGGTGTGACCGGCGAGGTCTTGGAAGGCGAGGCCGACGTTGGCGTGAGCGTCGTTGCCCGCGATGGCGACGAGTTTGCGCCCGCCTTCCACGGCGGTCAGTTCGTCGAAACGCCGCAGGTTCGCGTCGGGGCTTTCATAGAAGCGCGTCCAGAGCAGGTGCGGGTAGCTGCGGTAAGACCAGAGGCCGTCGAAGAAGAGCAGAGGGCGGTTGATGTATTTGGCGTTCGCATGGAGGTTGTAAATCTCCATGCCGTCGAAGCCGCTCGCCTCGCGCCAACTGCGAAACGTTTCGGGGTGTGCGACGAAGACGAGTTGCCCGGCGGCGCGTGCGCGGTCAATGCTTTCTTGAGTTGACGCGGGCGCATTCGTCCCACCGCCCGTCGTCGCGTTTCCGCCGAACGTGAGAAAACGATCCGCGTCGGACTCGCTCGTCTCGTTCCCAGCTACGAAGAGGACGCCGCCGCGCACGCCTCTCAAAGTCAGTGCGCGCGTGTCGTAATCGCCCGAAGGGTGCTCGGTCATCACGACGAAGGCGAGACCGTTCAACTGCGCCGCCTTCGTGATGTCGGAGAACGTGCCCGTGCTGTGGCCGCCGAGAAACGAGTGGACGTGAATCACGCCTTTGTAATCGGCGTAGACGGGGTCGGCATCGGCGGCGCGCGCGCCCGTCAACTCCTGAATTTTCGCGTTGAGGCGGCCAAGTTGATAACGCCGGTAGATGAAGGGCAACTGCGTCACGAGCGCGACGAGGAGGAGGACGGCCAGCAGCTTCAATAAACGTTTCATCTTGATCGGCAGAATCGCGCGCCCACAACGCGCGGAGCTTTCTCGACGCGGTTCGACTCACGCGGGCAAAGCTCTCGGCTTTCGTCGCTCAATCCGCGCTCTCAAAATCAACCGACGCGATGTGCTCCGAGATGCTGCGCCCGTAGACGGCGACGAGCACATGTTCGGGATGGTCAGTGTACACGTCCAGCCCCGCGCGGTCGCGGAAAACGGCGACGAGCCCCACGTCGTAAGAACGCGGCAACTTCAACACGTCGAAGCCGACCGAGAAGCTCTCGATCTGCGGGATGAAATTCGGCAAGCGACGCAGCCGCGCCACGTGTTCGTCGCGTTCGGCGGCGGTCGCCTCGGCGCGGTATTTCCAGATCACGATGTGTGTCAGCATGTTGGTCAGTAGTCAGTTGTCCGTGGCAGTGGTTTTCTTCGTCCCGTCAGTTGAAGCTCTTATCTTCAGTCGTCAGCTTACCGGAAACAAACAACGGACAACCGACAACGGGCGAGTTCATTTCAGATATTTATCAAACCAATCGAGCGTTCTTTCGAGCGCGTCTTCGCGGTGACGCGGTTCGCGGAAACCGTGGCCTTCGCGCGGGTAGCGCGCGAGCACCGTTTCTACGCCGCGCCGACGCAAGGCCATGTACATCTCTTCGGCCTGCGTGATGTGTACGTCGTTGTCCAACTCGCCGTGGATAAACAGCGTCGGCGTCTCGACGGCGCGCACGTAGCGCAGCGGCGACCAACGCCACAGCAGATCATAATCATCCCACGGGAAACCGCCAAACTCCGCGTGAATCAAATCCTGATAAAGCGACGTGGAGTAGAAACTGACGAGGTTCGACACCGATGCGCTCGCGACGGCGGCGCGAAAGCGGGTCGTCTGCGTGATGATCCAGTTGGTCATGAAGCCGCCGTATGAACCGCCCGTCACGCCCATGCGCCCGCGGTCGATCCAGGAGAACCTGCGCAGGGCTTCGTCCACGCCCGCCATCAAATCGCGATAGTCACCACCGCCCCACTCCCTGAGCGTGCCGTCGGAAAACTTCTGCCCGTAGCCCGTCGAGCCGCGCGGGTTGATGTAGAGGACGGCGTAGCCGCGCGCGGCGTAAGTTTGAAAGGCAGCGTTGAAACCGTAGCCATACATGCCGTGCGGCCCGCCGTGGATGGCGAGGATCAGCGGGTAGCGTTCCGATTCGCGGAAGTTCAAAGGCCGCATCAGCCAACCCTGCACGCGCGTGTTGTCCGTGCTCCTGAAGTTCAACTCTTCCGGCTCGGAGAGCGCGAACTGGCGCATGAATTCCGCGTGGTGCCCGGCGACGAGCCGGATGCGCGCGCCCGTCCTTGTTCGCCCCGGCACGCCGACCCACAGGGTCGCGGGCGCGAGCGGCTCGCTCAGGGTCAGTGCGATGACGCTCGAAGCCAGCGCATCGTTTGGCGCGGCGGCGGGCAGCGGGGCGCGGCGTCCGACGCTGAAACTGCCGATTTGAATGCGCGGCACTGGCGCGGATTGAGGCAGCCCCGTGGCGGCCTGCGCCTCGCGTTGGAGCAGGAC
>DASPJG010000049.1:0-3650 GCA_035628755.1 Pyrinomonadaceae bacterium | reverse complement strand
CCGGCGAAGGCCGTGGCCGAGCAGGCGAGAACCATCATCATGGCGAACAGGACGAGCGAGCTTTTTGCTTTAAGAAGGTTTTTTCGCATGGTGGTTCTCCTTTACTGATTGGCGACTTCTTCCAGACCGAGAAACTCTGCGGCCTCTTCCATCGTGAACACGCACCGCACCTCGGTCGTGCCGTCGGCGTTGGCGCGGCCTAACACCACGCCGCCGAAACGGCCTTCGGCGTTCATGATCTTCATGCCGTTCGGGCGGGTCTCAACCGTCAGACCTTCGCTCGAACGATTCGTGAGCGAACTCACCTGATCGACGAGAGCCTGCGTCTCCTCGGCGGTGGGCTTACGCCGTTTTCCGCTCGCTTTATCGAATATGATCTCTTTGGCCGCCACGTATTTTTTTGCACGCGGCTTGGTGTCCTGTTCGGACTGCGAGAAGACGACAGTTCCGATGACGACCGGCAGAATTAACATTGCTGACAGGGCGATAATCCAGGTGGAAGTCAAACGGCTTTTTTTGTGCCGGTTAACTTGTTGAGGGGGTCGCAAGTTCTTCTTCATTCTGAATCTCCTTTAGGGAACTAATCTGGAAATGGGCGGGGTTTTCAAGTCGCGAGGCGTTCAGGCACAAGCGTCCTCCCGGCCTAAATGAGAGGGAGAGATAACCGATTTATCGGATAAAGTCGGAGCGGGTAGAATGGCTAGAGTTCTCCGTATTCCGGCTGGATCGCGGGATGCCTGCTGCAATTATGCGAATTTCTAACCGGGCAGCAGCGATGATGTAATTGTTTGGCTAAAAGCCGCTCAGAGGCAAAAGCATGAGCGACCGAACAGAAGCGAGACGCGAACCATAAAGCTTATGCTTCCGTTATGTCAAGCCGTGCGAAGGGGAATTAAAGCGGCGGCTCTTTTTCCGCCTGCTCCTTAACATAAACCTCAGATGAGCGTCTGCCCGTAGTCGCAGTATTCCACGATGGGACAGCGTTGGCAGAGGGGGTCGCGGGGACGGCAGAGGGCGCGACCGTGGCGGATGAGATTGACGTGGAAGGAGTAGAACTTACCGGAGGGGACGAGGGCGTTCATGATCTCGTGTGCGCGGCGGTCGGTGCATTTTTGGGGGATGAGGCCGACACGGCGCAGGATGCGGAAGATGTGCGTGTCGAGGGGGAAGACCTCTGTGCCGCAGGCGAAGAGGAGCGTGCAGGCGATGGTCTTGGGGCCGATGCCGCGAAATTGCGAGAGGTATGCGACCGCCTCTGCGGGCGGAAGTTCGCGGAGGAAGGTGAGGTCGAGCGCGCCGCGCTCCTGTTTGATCTGGCGCAGCAGGCTCTTGATCACAGACGCCTTCTGGTTGGCGAGGCCGCCGGACTGGATGGTCGCGGCGATGGTTGATTCGCGTGCGCGCAACGCGGCGTCCCAGGTGGGGTAGCGGCGTTTGAGGGCGGCGAAGGTGCGGTGGCTGTTGGTGTCGCTGGTGGCTTGCGAGAGGATGATCTGGACGAGCATGTCGAGCGGGTCGGAGGGCGAAGGCTTCTCCGGCACGCCGTAGGCGCGTTCGAGGTTTTGGATGATGTAGCGAATTGGTCGCTGTTCGTCCGGCGGCGACGATGCGGCGTCTTCGTCAGTCGTGTGTCGCGGCGAGGATGCGCTCATAAAATTCGACGTACTGCGGGATGACGAGATCGGTGTTGTAACGCGCGAGAGCGGATGCGCGCGCACGCCGTCCCATCGCGCGGCGGGCTTCTTCGTCGGAGAGCAGCGCGGCGGCGTCCGCGCCCATCTTGTCCACGTCGCCGACCGCGCTCAGGCAGCCCGTCTCGCCGTCCGTCACAACTTCGGGAATACCGCCGACCCGCGAGGCGACGACGGGCACTTCGCACGCCATCGCTTCGAGCGCGGCCAGCCCGAAAGATTCCTGCTCCGAGGGCAGGAGCAAAACGTCCGCCACGGAGAGATAGTCAACGATGCGCGGCTGCTTGCCGACGAACGTGCAGAACTTTTCCAACCCGAGGCAACGCGCGCGATGCTCCGCGCTCCCGCGCTCGCTGCCGTCGCCGACCATCGCGAGCCGCGCGTTCACGCCGCGCGCGCGCACGCGCGCCAGTATGTCCACGCAATCCACGGGACGCTTGACGGGGCGGAAGTTCGAGACGTGGACGAGCAGCGGTTCGTCCGCGGGCGACAATTCGGCGCGCAGTTCCGGTCGGGGCTGGCGCGTGTATTCAGAGCCGCAGACGAAGTTCGGGATCACCTCGACCCCGGAATAACCGAACGTCTCTTCGGTCTCGCGTTTAAGATAGTTTGAGATGGCGGTCACGCCGTCGGACTGCGCGATGCCGTAGCGCGTGATGGGGAGATATGAGCGATCCGCGCCGACGAGCGTGATGTCCGTGCCGTGGAGCGTGGTGATAACGGGCAGACGCCGCTGCGGCTTCAAAGACTCGCGGGCGAGGATCGCGCTGATCGAATGTGGGATGGCGTAGTGGACGTGCAGTAGATCGAGTTGTTCCGTCTCGGCGACGGTCGCCATCTTCGTGGCGAGCGCGAGCGTGTAGGGCTGGTGCTCAAAGAGCGGGTAGGACATCATCTCGACTTCGTGAAAGCGCACGCGCTCGTTCAGTTCGGTGAGACGCGTCGGGAGCGCGGAGGCGATGAAGTGGACGGTGTGGCCGAGCCGCGCGAGTTCCTTGCCGAGTTCGGAGCCGACGATGCCGCTCCCGCCGTAAGTCGGGTAGACTGTAATGCCGATGTTCATAAAAAATATGCTATCAGCTAAGAGCCGTCAGCCGCCAGCAGACAGCATTTAGCTGACGACTGGCGGCTGACGGCGGGACGCTAGAAATAGCAAGAGGCAGAAAGCCCTCGCTACTCTCTGCCTCTTGTCTCAGCTTGTCTTCCACCTGTAAAGGGGGACAAGCGAGGAACTTGAATATAGACCTTCCCGGCTGATTTGACAATGGGGTTGTCAAAAAATTTTCGCGTACTTAATCCTATAGATCGACCCTCCGCAACAAAGTCCGCAGCCGCGCCCTTTTTCGCCCGTTTTCGTAAACATCCGCGCGGCTTTCGCGGGTACGGTGCGCGCCCCGAAAGGAAGTATAATGCGCAGCGCGATTAATCTCTCAAAAGGAGTTTCCGGTGGCCGCGTCTCGCGTGCGCGCGGCATCTAAATCGAGACTGAAACGCAGCAATCATATCTGGAGAATTGAGAATGCCTAAGATTGACAACATCGAAGAGACGCCCAACCCGAACGCCGTCAAGTTCCTTTTGAAAGAACCCGTGACGACGGGCGCGGCGCGCTCGTTCCTCGGCGCGTCGCTGGCGAAGGACGACGCGCTCGCCAAGTCGCTGTTCGAAGTGGGCGGAGTGGTCTCCGTCTTCTACATGGATCGCATGATCACGGTCGAGAAAGAGGAGACGGAAGACTGGGACGATCTGCTGCCGAAACTGGCCGTGCCCATCCGCGCAGCCGAAGCGGCGCAGGGCGGCGCGGTGGCGGCGGCTGAAGCGGCGGGAGCGGGCGCGCTCGGCGGCACGCTCGGCGCGCTCATGAGCGACGACCCGCGCCTCCTACGCATCAACGAAATTCTCGATGAGAAGATACGCCCCGCGCTTGCGGGCGACGGCGGCTGGCTCGAAATCGTCAGCCT
>DASPJG010000048.1:0-8995 GCA_035628755.1 Pyrinomonadaceae bacterium | reverse complement strand
AGGTTTGCGAGCAGAGCCTGCTTGCTGCGGTCTATGCGGGCATGTATCTCGCGCTCGAAGAGCTTCAACTCAATGGGGCGGGTGATGATGATGGAGATGAAGATAGCCAGTAGTAGCCGCGGCAGCGCCCTCCCGAATTCTCTGACTCCGGACGTGAATCGCTCGGCCAGACGTGCGCCCGAAGGCACAACCTTCTTCTTCAACGTTGTAACCACGTACCTATCGAGGTTGAAGATGAGGAGTCCCCATAGGAGACCGAGTGCTGCTGCCAGGGGCACGTTCCTAAAGGCCGTGAAGGCCGCGTAACCACCGGAAAGCGACGCCAGCAAGGCTGTCCCAAGTACTGTCGCGCCGATGCTTACGTACTTAATGTGCTCGACTTCACAGCGGGGATCAAGCAGGATAGAAAGGTCTGCACCCGAACAGTGGAAAAGTAATCTCTTCAGTTTATTCAGCATCGGCACTTCCTTCTCGTCCCAAGTCGGCACCGCCGGCTCTACAAGTTCACTTGTAAGTCCGGGCGGTAATCACGGTATGGGCGTGGGCTTCGGACTCTCTTTAGGCGGCGTCTTATCTTCCTTCTTATCTGAGGCCTCAGCCTCTTTTTTCGTTGGGGCGACGGCTGCGTTTTTATCTCTCTTCTTCGGGTTGGGCGTTGCGTCCTTTTTAGGCATAGCCTTAACGTCATTCTTCCGGATGGTAGCCGTCTGTTTGGCGGTCGCCGTGGCGCGTCTTGCGCGGGTTGGATCAACCACAGGGGCGAGAGACTTGGTTGGCGAGGCGAGCGGACTCTCGTCGAGCGGGGAGGCCGGGGGTGAGGGCGAGGCTTCTCCGGCAGGAGTTTCCACCGTTCTAGCGCTATCAGTCGTGAGCGGAGTGACCGACGTGGCGGCTCCGGGCGCACCGGGCCGGTCGGTTCCAACCCTTTTTTCGAGCGCACGCACGCGGCCATAGAGCCAGACGGTGCAGGCTAGCGAGGCGGCGGTCAAAAGGGCGATAACGCACAGCACAGTAACTCCCCGCTTCACGGAGAAGTTCGGGAGCGGGGGGGTTGGCTTGTAGACGTTGCCCCGAGCGGTGCCTGTGAACGGTCGCTGCCCCGGGCGAGGCGATGGCGGCATCTTCTGCTCAGACGACGGCTGTTGAAGCTGTGGCTGATGGGGTGAGTCGACCATCAGCGGTCCATTCATCTCACGCAGGGGCGGAGTGGGCCGCCCCTGCGTGATTGTCGCTGGCAACGGCCTCTTCTGCTGGAGAAGGATAGAGTCGGGGCCGCGGTAGACTCCGAACGGCTCGTTCGGCTCATTGCCGCTGAAGACGATGCCGAGGTGATTCGGGTCTGACCAAGTGGCCTGCTCACGCTCGTCCACGGGGCTGAAGCGTGCAGTGTACGTCGGGTGGGAGTGAAACCAACCGACCACCTCTCGATCGGGGTTGAAATCCTCTAACCGACGGCGCACGCGGGCGTGACCCTCCGCCGAGATGTGCACGTAGCCAGGGTTCGCTTCCAACTCACCCGGGCGCGCAACATCAGCGGACATGACGAGCGTGTAAGGCCCCGTCTGCGGGTCGTAGCAGACCCGCCCCGCCAACAGTCCTATCGTCTCATTGGGCGCGGCCGCGCGCGCAGCGGCGGCGATGTATGCCAGGGCGTCGCGGTGAACGTAAGCCCCGAAGTTCTCACCCTGCGCCGCAAAGGCGACGAAGCTGTCATTGTCGTCCGGCCGCGTGCGCATCAGCAGCGTCGGCGAACCGCTCTTGGACTTGACTTTGAAATGGCTCATAGCTCACCTGCTTACGCCTGACCCGGTTTGTTTCGAGCCTTGAATGTAGGCGCAGGGTTTTGCGCCTGGCCAGGCTTCCTAATCTGAAAGCCGGCGGCCGGAATCTGGTTCGTCTTCCTGCGTGCGAAAGCGGGGGAGCCTCGCTGAGGCTGCGGGTTCAAGTCTGGCAGCGCCGGGTAAGGCAGGTTCTTCGTGATGGGCTGCTCGCCGAGCACTTGCCGCCAGTACTCTGTCGCCTCCCCGTTCCAGCCGACGTAGCCGCCGCCGCGCGCCACCTCGTCGAAATTCAGCAGCTTCGCGATGTGAACTAGCAGGTGGCCGAGCAGCATTGTGCCGCGCGATTGCGCCCACAACTCGCCGAGGCAGATCGGCGCGCCTTCTAGGAAGTGCGGCGACCACGGCAGCCTGCTGTCAATGATGTAACAGCAAGGCTCTGTGAATGGGTAGTTGTAGTCGGCCAGCAGGTCTACATGCACCGTGGTCTGATCCGAATAAGTGCCGCGCCCGACGAGCGTTTTGATGTTGTATTCGATGAGATAGTGCGTAGCCAAGTGTCCCTGATCCTCGGAGAGGATCGGGTCGCGCCGCTCGTAGAGATCGTCCACGTCGCGGTAGGCCGTCACCTTCATCAAGGGACTCTTCATCAGCGACACGATCTTGTAGTCGTGAAGCAGACGTGATTGGAGTTCATCCGGTTCCAGTGGTCGTGTACTCATGCCGCTCCTCCGCCCGGCGTGAAGGTGCCATCACCCTCATGCCTCTGTCTATGACCTTCGGTCGCCTGTTCAACGCGTGGTGGCACCCTGACCCGCCAGCCGCACCTCGACCGTATCGCCGTCGGCGACGCCAGCCTGCGCGAATGTCATGTTCTGTGTGATAGCCGTATTGTTCTTGCGAGCGGCTAACTCGTAAACCTGCCCGTTGGGCGGCTGGTCGAGAAAAGCGCCTGAGCCATCATCGGCCATCAAGCCTTGAAGCGCCTCTTGCCCGGTACACATCGGGCTGATGTCTGCCGTCAAGGTGAGGGTAGTGTTGCGCGGGTGCGTGAAATGGACTTCGATAGTCTGGTTGTTCATATTGTCTCTCCTGCCTGATAGATTTCCTGTAAAGAGCCCGCGAGTTGGAAGAGCGTCGTCACACCTTCAACGCCGGAGGCACGGACGAGGGAGAGTGGTGGCAGTCCGATCTGTTGGCACGAGGTCGCCAGCACCTCAGGGTTCGACCGTGGCGTTAACTCGCGGTAGAGGATCGGTGCGGCCGCAGTGTCGCCCAGCACGAGGGGGAAGTCGCCGCCGCACTCATCGCAGCGCGGCGATATCCTCCACCTCCATTCAGGCGCGCGCACGTCGGCCTGCCTCCGGCATCTTGTGCATGGGGCGCGCCAGACGAGTCCGGCAAACACCCGCCTTTCGAAGATGACGCGAGCGGTTTCGCCGAGCCGTTCCGTTAACTCTTCGAGCAACTGGCCTGCCGTGGAGTCAGCCGTCGCGCGCAACGGCTCAGGGTCGCTTTCGTGCGAGTGGTGCGCTCCCGGACAGCGCGGGTCTTTCGACAGCATGACTATGCGGCTCTGCCCGGTGCGGATGTTGAGGTCAAAGGCGCGCGCCTCACGTGTGGTGGGCGAGTCGGGGTGGAGCGAGAGGATCGCCGCCTCGGCCTGCAACCCGGCCAGCACGGCGGCAGCGTTCTGCATCGCCGGGATGACCCCTGCGGCCTCCGCCCGCGCGGCGTAAAAGCGGCACGAGAAAGTTCCGCGTATATCCTGATGCGAGCAACGCCAGCAGGGCGTCGTCCACGCCTCCTCTCCCTTCACGCCAGGGAAACTCGTCAGCGTCACGTTCGCCCCCTCGAAGCCTCCCTCGACGAAAGGTAATCCGCGTTGCCGCGACTTGTCGGATAGGTAGGCGCGCGCCAGCGGCGAGTCCACACACGAGACTACAACCGACGCCCCCTCGAACGCGCCATCGCCGAGTCCCTGCACCCACTCATGTGCGTAACGCATGGTCGGTCGGGGTGCGGTCATAATCCGCCGTAGCTTGAGGGCGACAGCCCTCGCCTTTTCCATGCCGTAGAGGTCGCGTTCCTCAGGCAGGGGGTAGGCTGGGCTGCGCGTGCGGTTGTGTTCCTCAAAGGTGTCGCGATCTATGATGCGTATCTCGCCGAGTCCCGCCAGTGCGAGGTTCTGCGCGGTGTTCTGCCCGAGCGCGCCCGCCCCGACCACCAGCGCAGCACTCGCGCCGAGCAGTTCCGGGTCATAGCCCACTAGTCGCTCACGCGAGAAGAGTTCGTCAGCCGATGCCATGTTGCTCCCTCAGCACGCGACAGTCGTCGCATTTGCACTCTCGCACCACGCGTCCCGTTCGGTTGCAGATGGCGTCGAGGTTAACCAGTTTCCGCATCTTCTTAAGTCCGTTCACGCCCGCGGCAGGCTTAGGCGCGATCTCGGGCTTTATCTCTGTTCCATGCCGGTTGACAGTCTTCACTCGAAAGTTCCTACCCGGCGTCACGGGCGGCACGCGCGGCTTTATACGCGGCGCGGGCGGGGATTCGGAAGGCGGCGCGGGCGGTAGGGGCGGCGGAGGCAACTGGGGCGGCAGGTATGTACCTCCGCCGCCCCAGTTGTTCACGATGGCGTAGGCCGCGCCCACAACTATGGCGAAGATGATGATGAGAAGGAAAATTGTCAGCATGCCACTGCCAAGTCTGCCGCTCCCTGTTACCGTAAGATATGCTGTGAACCGGCCATGCGTTACATCTCGTCCACTCGGACGCCCTTCTTCTTAAAGATATCGGAGATGAATCTCGAGATGATGAACCTTGGGCTGAAGACTTCACGAAGGAAAGCGGTGCGGCTCACCTCGCCCGGCAGGCCAGCAAGATTAGGCCGCGCTTGCAGTTCCGGAAGGCCGAGCATCTCATCCACCTCCTGTTCGCGGACTCGCTTCTCTACAGCGAGGGCATTGACGAGCGCCTTCCTTCTGCCTTGTGGCTCGGGCGCGGCCAGAAGGTTCAGGGCATCCAAAGCCTCTAACGCTTCGAGCGGGCCGTCTTCAAGCATCTCGCCGAGCCGCGACACGAAGTCTGCTGGCACTGAGAGGTCATCAGCGAGCAGCCTGAACGTCACGTCGTGCGTGAGCCGCGCCAGCAGCGGCCATCCCGTCGACCTGAACTGCCTGAGTAGTAACTTAGTGAGTCCTGAGTCGGCGCGGTAGGCACGCGCGAGCGCGGCACACAATTCGGCGCGCCGCCCCCCCACACCCGTACTCGAAAGGATGGCAAGGGCTTCGCATAACCCGTCCGTCCCGGCTTTGCGCTCCAAGCCTTCGGCAGCAAACTTCACGAGGCTTTCCGGCTCAGCCAACAGCATCTCCAGTGCGTTGATCCGTGTCTGTCGGGCGAGCGGGGCGAAGTGAGACGGAGCGATGTCTTCGAGTTGTGCGAGTACCTCACCGCCCACGCGCTGATCCTGACGGAAATAGCGTGCCAGCGTGTCGACAACCTCCGCACGGCAGCGGTTTGTCCCTTCATCCGCGAGTAGCGCGATGGCCTTGAAGACCTCAATGATGGCCGGCTCATCCTTTCTAAGCCAATTTCCGAGGATAGCTGCGAAGTGTTCGGGCCGAGCCATCTTGCGCTTGAGCACCTCGGCCCGCACCTCGGTCAGCCGCTCATCCATCAGCGGCACCACTGTCGAGCGCATCCACGGCAGCAGCTTTCTCTCAAGTTTGTCGGCTGAAAGACCGGCCAGTCCCGACCGCATGTTCGCCCACGCTTGTCCGTCGGCCTCCTGCACCAACCGGCAGAAGACATCCTCGCTCGCCCTGCCCAGGTACTCATCGTTGGCGACCTCGGCTAGGACGGAGGCGAGCGTGGCAGCGGATGGCTCATGTTCGAGTAGTGTGCGCAGCCGTTCGTCCCTACGGCGGGCGTCCCTTGACATCAGGAGCGCGCAGGCGGCGACCCAGCGGCGGCCTTTCTCCCCGGAGGCGAGCCACTGCTGGCAGAGTTCCTCGATCTCCTCCGCAACTCCCTCCGCACGGCGCGACGACGCTTCGTGGAGCGCGGCGGCGACGTTAACCCGCGTGTCCGCATGTTTATCGCTGGACGCGATGCGGCCAAGGATGCTGTCCAGCACTGTAATTGAAACGTGACGAGCTACCTGCTTGAGCGCGATGGAGACGTGGAAGCGCACGTCGGGGCGGCCGCTGCGCGAGAGCCGCCTGAAGCAGTTGAGTGCGCGGGGTACAGCGTACTGCTCGGGCGTAGCCGAAGCGATGCTCCCAAGCGCAATGGCCGCGGCGAGCGGCCGCAGGCGAGCGGCGCCTTTCGCGGTCACGTCGCGGCACCATTCTTCCATGAGGCTGAGCGCGTGATTAACGCCGGTGGGACTCTGTGCTGTCTGCCTGAGTGCGACAGCCACCGACAGGCGAACGTGGTAGTCGGGGTCTGTAGCCCAGTAGTCAAGGAGTTCCACCAAGTCTTCGAGTCCCATACGGCCGACCACGCCGACCATGCGCGCCACAGCCAGCCGCACTTCCCTGCCCTCCTTAATCTTCAGCTTGCGCTGGGCTTTCGATTCAGGCGACTTCTCTCCGCGCCCGGCCGGCACAGACCAGTCAATGATTTGCGGCGTCAGCTCGATGAAATACTCGCGGTAGCTGCGCGCCACCTCCTGCCGAACCGCCTCGGTGACGCGCTCGTCCGTAATGTAGATCGGTCCCTCGACCGAGACGTAAGGGGTTGCATGCTGGCGACAGATGCCGAAGGGCGCGGGAGCGAGATTCGGATTGAGCGCGCGCAACTGTTCGACGACAGTTTTGTACATCTCCCAGAGACGGTCGTCGTCCATTTCGGGGAAGGTGGCGAGCGTCAAGACGAAACAACGGGTCGAGTCGTTGAGGGAGAGGAACCACGAGTGCACTTCGTCTTCCAACGCCGCATTGCGCTGGAGGAGCCGCGCCACGTCCTCCCGCCTTCTGGCGCGCGGTAGGCTGACAGTAATGAAGCGTTCGATGTCCGAAGGCGACCAGCGCGTAATGACCTCGCGGAAGCGCGCGCGACTCTCGCGCTGGCGCAATTCGTCGGCTCTGCTCGCGGCGTCCCCCTCGGCCGCGGGTATTGCGCGCGTGGCCTCGTCGGCCAGTTCGGTAGCCCACGCGAACTGTTCGCCGCTGAGGTCGCCGGCGCGGAGAGAGAAGTCGAGCCAGGTGTGGAAGGTGCGCACTTTGGCCGGGTAATCGTAAGAAGTACGGCTCACGCTCAAGTGCGCGTAATCGCTGAACTCGTATCGGAGCATCTCTGATTGTGCGCGCTCGAACTCCTCGTCCGAGGTGGTTGCGACGATGACGTTGTTGCGTTCAATCAGTGAGCGCAGGCCGAAGAGTTCCTCGCCCGCAGAAGCGTTGAACCGGGCGGAGGGCAAGGCGTCGCGCAGCATAATGGCAGCACCCGACACGTCGGTGTTATTGACCTCGCACCACGTGCGCGACTTCGTCACCTCGTAGAGCAAGGCCGGCGGACGGCGGGCGGCGAGTGAGAGGGCTACGTAGTTGCGAATGTCGGGGTCGCCCGTCACCCATAGCAGCTTCTTCTTGTCCAGCTCTCCCTCATAGGCTGCGAGCGTGCCCGGGACGAACGTTGCCCTCATGCGCGCGCGGCGGCCCTCGCCGACGAGCAGGCCCTCCAAGCCCGTGATGGAAGAGCGGGCTGGCGGTGGCGTCCGGTTGCCGATAGCGGCGTGCAGCCGCTCGATGAAGGCGGGCGTGTTGTGCTCGTCCCAGAAGACGGCCTGGAAGCGGCGAATGTAGGCCCGCATCGAGAGGTCGTAGTCGTCCGGACCGGCGTAGGCGAAGCGAATGGGGATGACGGCGGGGCGTTCCTCCTTCTTGAAGCGTTCGTAGGCCACCTCAAGCTCTGTTATGACCCACTGACTTTCGACCGACTTAGCGGAGATGATCGCGATGATGAAGTCCATGCGCTGGAGCCACTCGCGTGTGACCCGTGCGTAATCATCGCCCGGCTTGAGCGTCTCCTTGTCGTAGAAGACCTCATAGTGGGGACTCAGTTCACTGTAGAGACGTGCGGCGATGCGCCGGTCTTGCGGGTTATCGTTGTAGCTGATGAAGACGCAGGGGGGCCTCTCACTCTCATCCTCCTGCGCGATGGCCTCTTCGTCCTGATCGCTCTCCCCGTCGTCTTCGTCGTGATCGCCGTCGAGGTCTTCTTCATCTTGCTCCACGTCCTCATAGCTGTCGGTCTCCCGGTCAGCACTCTCTTCCATATCTCCGTCTTCTTCAGGCTCGCCGCCGGTGGCAGGGATGGTGTCTTGGTCTGATTCATCAAACGGCTCTTCGCGGCCGGGTGTGTCGAACTCTATCTCCATACTCATCGCTCCTATTACCGGGTCGCTCTCGGGCAGCCTGCCAGCCCGCCGCTTACATTGCAGTTTCCGCAGACTCATCCTGAAGGTATGCGTCCGGCCTCGGCTTCGTTACGCGTCGCCGGGTATGGGTGGCGGGTGTAACGGCGGGGACGCTTCCGTCATAGGTTACGGACGGGAGATAACTGTTCTTCCGTTATGCGAGGTCACACGTTGGGCTGACGGAAGGCTACGGCGCAACGACCCTCGCTATTACAATCGGCTCAGACCGCCACGGGGCGACCGCTTTGCAATGACGAGTGAAGGGCTTAAACGGGTAGCGTTAGGTTAAACGCCCCGCCAGCGGTAATGAAGGAAGGAGTAAACCTGATGACAACAAGTAGGAAAGAGAGTGCGGCAGGGACAGTCAGCGGCGGAGGCGCGCGCCCGAAGGGTGGCGGCCCTGACAGCGCCAAGAACGTCAGCGGCGTCGCGGGGGGGGTCAAGAAGAGTAATACTGCGGGGGCAAAACGTACCGGCAACAAGACGCGAAAGACCTTACGTTAAGCGGGAATTTATTACACCTCAGTAGACTTTCCACATCTATTCCTCACCGCAGGGCGGCTGGGGCCGCGTAAGTTGTCGGCCCAAGTCGCCTTTTGCGCGCACCGCAGTCGCGTAGGATGGCTGATTGTCTCTCGATCCCTGCGTGGGGGATTGCCTAAATCAGACCTGATGATGTTATAAGACTTGACATGCACCAATGTCCCTATTGCCACAGTAGCGAGCGCCAAGTGAAATCAGGCTTTAAGCGCACCGGCTCGCAACGCCTGCAATGTCAGGCATGCCGTCG
>DASPJG010000047.1:0-3066 GCA_035628755.1 Pyrinomonadaceae bacterium | reverse complement strand
GCGCGTCGCTCTCGGAGGGCGCGCCCGCGGGGATTACCAACCCGGCTGTCGCCACCGACGAGCAGAACAACATAGAGGTCTACAAGGCCATCTCGCCGGGCGTCGTCTACATCACCTCGACCTCCTTCGGCAACGACTTTTGGGACGCGGGCGAACGCAGCGGCACGGGTTCGGGCTTCGTCATTGACGCGCAGGGACATATCCTGACCAACTACCACGTCATCGAAGGCGCGCAGCGTTTAAGCGTCAGTTTCGGCGGCGACAAGTCTTACCCGGCGACGAAGGTTGGCGAAGACCCGGACACCGATCTGGCCGTGATCAAAGTCGAAGCCCCGCGCGACGTGCTGACCGTCGTGCCCTTCGGCAATTCGGACACGCTCGTCGTGGGACAGAAGGTGCTCGCCATCGGCAACCCGTTCGGCTTCACGCGCACGCTCACGACCGGCGTCATCAGCGGCCTGCAACGCCCCATCCGCGCGCGCAACAACCGGCAGATCGAAGGCGCGATCCAGACAGACGCCTCCATCAATCCCGGCAACTCCGGCGGGCCGCTCCTCGATTCGAGCGGACGCGTGATCGGCATCAACTCGCAAATCCTGTCGCCCGCGGGCGGCTCGGTCGGCGTCGGCTTCGCCGTCCCGGCGAGCATCGCGAAGCGAGTCGTGCCGCAACTGATCAAGAACGGCGCGGTCGTCCGACCGAAGCTCGGCATCGTCCCGTTCAACGTGCGCAATCTGCAAATGCGCCTGCCCGTCTCGGAAGGTGTCGGCATCTATCAGGTCTACCCGAACAGTTCGGCGGCAGCCGCGGGCTTGCGCGGTCTGGAACAGACAGCGGACGGCGACGTGGTTCTCGGCGACATCATCCTCGGCATTGACGGCGAGGAAGTGAACAACGGCGACGACCTCTTCCGCATCCTCGACAAGCACCAGTTCAACGACGTGGTGCAGGTGGAAGTGTTCCGCAACAACCGGCGCGTCAAAGTGCCGGTGCGCCTGCTGCCCGAACGCCGAGGCATACTCCGTAGATAACACGGCAGAGGCCGGAGGCCAGTCAAAGCAGCTTGCTTATCACTGGCCTCCGGCCTCCGCACTCTGACCTCTGCACTTTGACCTCCGCCTCCATGCAGCATTTCGTCAACCACGGCGACGGCTGGACGTGCCGCCATTGCCGGACGGAAGAGACGCCGCCGCGCGCGCCTGAGATGGGCGCGCGTGGCCGTTTTTTCAGCGAGGGCGAAGCGGAGGAACGCGAGCCGAAACTCTCCACGGCTGCACGCGCGCGCTGGCGCGACGATTCACGACAAACGCTCGTCTGTCCTCGCTGCGGAATCGAAGAGAAGATACGCGATCCAAAACTCTGAGCCGGACACACGCTGCCTGCCGCGCTCAGACCTCGTCCCGTTGCCCGCCTGCATTCACACGCTCCTCACTCCGGCGCAGACCCGCCGCCCGGTTCATGCGTTCAGCAGACGCCGCAGTTCCGCGATGCGCGTTTCGGGCGCGCCGTAGCGTTCGCAGTAGTCTTCCACGCTGCGACGGATCACCTCCGCTGCGTCCTCGCGGTTGTAGACTTCCGCGATCTCTACGCGGCGCGGCGCTTCCTGCGGGAGTTGCTTGTAGCTCAGGAAATAATGTTGGAGGCGGTCGATCAACCCGCGCGGCGCGTCGGCGATGTCGTGGAGATGGCCGTAGGTCACGTCGGAGTCGAGGACGGCGATGATCTTATCGTCGGCCTCGTTGCCGTCAATCATGCGCAGGCCGCCGATGGGCAGCGCGCGGACGAAGAAGTCGCCGTGGGCGGCGGGTCGTTCGGTAAGCACGCAGATGTCGAGCGGGTCGCCGTCGCCGCGAATCCCGGCGCGGCCTGCGGCGCGCGATTCGCAGAGCGCGGCCACGGACGCGCCGCAGTAAGTTTGCGGGATGAAGCCATAGGGCGTCGGGCACATCGAAGAGAAACGCTGCGGGCGATCCACGCGGAGGTGTCCCGAGGGCTTGTCGAGTTCGTACTTGACGGCATCGGTCGGCACGATCTCGATGTAGGCGTTGACGACCGAGGGCGCGTCCGCGCCGGGCGCGACGCCGTGCCACGGGTGCGCCTGAAAAAGTTTCGCCAGCAGATCGTGTAAAGCTTCGTCGTTCGTCGGCATGAAATTCACCCTCAATTTACGCGACAGCGCGGGATCATTCGTTATGCTAAAATTCGTCTCCGCGCGCGCCTGAATCTTTCGGCGGATTATGAAGCGGACGCGCGCCGCGTGTCCATGCTTCGAGCGCGGTGTCGGGCGCGCGGGCAGACGCGCACAACTCAAACGCAGGAACTTTCCATGTCGGCCACGACGACAACAAACACGACGGCCAGCGCGACGGCCATCATCGCCGCTCCCGGCACGCAGGCGCGCGCCCTCTCCCTGCGCTGGATCATCGGCGCGCGCGACGATCTCGTGTGGTTCATCGGGTCGGTCGTGTCGAGCTACGCGCTGTTCGCTCTCTACGTGGGCGGCATCCTGCCGCTCCTGCCGATGGTGGCGGCGTGGGCGATCCTGATCGACGCGCCGCACGTCTTCGGCACTTTCTCGCGCACCTACTTCGACCGCGAGGAGCGGCAGGCGCGCGCGCGGTTGCTCTGGGGGTCGCTCGCGTTCTTCGCCGTCGGCCCTGTGATGGTCGTCGCCGGTCTCGGCCTCGTCTTCTTCTTCCTCGCCGCGCTCTGGGCTTACTACCATCTCGTCAAACAGCACTACGGCTTCATGGTGCTCTACAAGAAGAAGAACGGAGACCTCGCGCCCGCTGACAACGCGCTCGACCGCTTGCTGATCCTGCTCGCGCTCACTTATCCCTTCGTCGCCTTCGTTGCGCGCGACCCGGAAGCGTTGGCTCGCGTTCCCGTGCAACTGAGGAGCAGGATCGGTTATCTCGAAACGTTGCTGCTCGCGGCGACCGTCGCCGTCGCGCTCGTGTGGGCGTTCCGGCAGTTGCAGCGCGCCGTGCGAAGGCAGCCGCTCAACGTGCCGAAGTACCTGCTGCTCGCCGCCTGCGTGCCGATGCACTGGCTCGTGCTCCTCAC
>DASPJG010000046.1:0-4629 GCA_035628755.1 Pyrinomonadaceae bacterium | reverse complement strand
CGCTCGAAGAATATGGCTTCGTCGCGCGCCACAGCGCGGCGGTGTTGCTCGCGCCGGACGCCTACGAGCGTTCTTCGGCGGCGCGCTCGCTCGGCGCGATGCGTTCGCGTGCGTCGCTGCCGTTCCTCTTGGAAGCGTTGTACGACGGCGAGCAGATCGTCTGCACCGAAGTCGTCAAGAGCCTCGGCGCGCTCGCCATGCCCTCGGCCATCGGCGCGCTGCTCGATCTGGCGCGGCGTCATCCAGAATTGCCGCCCGCGTTGCTGGGTCGCGCGCTCAGCGCGTGCTCGGTTGATTGCCTGAATTTGGAGGCCGGGGAGGGCGGCGATTCGTTCGCTTATCACGAGCCTGCGATTGATCCGTTCACGGGCGAGATCAGGGGACTCGAACCCGTCGCGGCGGTCGAACAACTGCCCGAGTGGATGGAAGATGACAGCCTCGCCGACGCGCTCGAACGTCTCGACAGCGCGGACGTGGAAGCGCGCGTGGCGGCGGCGCAGCAACTCGCACAGTTTCAGGTGCAGCGTTCGGTGGAAGCCCTCACGTCGCTCGCGGCGAACGACCGCGACGCGGCGGTGCGCGCGGCGTCCGTCACGAGCCTCGGCAACATCGGGCACGAATCGGTCTTCCCGTCCGTCCTGATCTCGATGGCCGACGAGGCGCGCGAAGTTCGCGCGGCTGCGGCACGCGCCCTTTCGCGCCTCAACTTCGACCGCGCCGATGCCTACGTGCGCGTGCTGGAAACGGCGGACGCCGAAACGCTCAGGCATCTGGCGTCGGCGTGCGTGGGCGCGGGTCTGGCGAAACAGGCTTTGAGCCGTCTGGCGAGCGAGGATCGGCGTCAGGCTTATGAAGCCTTCTCGCTCTTGTCGCTGGTGGCGAAGGGCGGGCAGGCCGACTTGATCCTGCGTGTCGTCGAGGAACATCAGGACTTGAACATGCGTCTGGCCGCCGCGCGCCTGCTCGGCCTGATGGGCGATGCCGAACTCGACGCCGGCCTGCGTCGCATCGCGCTCGGGGCGAACGCCCCGGAGAAGTTGCGCACGGCCATCCTTGAAGCCATCTATCGCGGCGAGTCGCAAACGGTGGTCGCAGAGGCGGTCGAGGCGAATTGATGATGACAAGAGCGCGCCCGCTATAGCATAATGCCGCGTTACGTAGCCCTGACTCGCTCGACTCTCTGCCCTGAGTGCCATAAGCAATGCGTCAAAACAAACAATCGGTCTCGCTTTCTGACAACTCCCGGCGTTGGCTCTTGCTCGCCTTCGTCGCCTGCCTCTGCCTCGCGGTCGTCAATTTTGAACGCGCGCGTGCGCAGCAGCCCGCCCCGACCCCCGCACAGAAGTCTCGCACCAAACGGATCACGCCCCTGCGCACGAGCGACACGGCGGATGGTTCGCGCGTCACGATCACGTCGGACGGCGAACTGAACGACTACTCGGCTTATCGCAGCGGCGACCGCTTCATCGTCGTCGTCCCGCAGGCGGAAGGCGCGGGCGGAGGCGGCGCGCGCGGGCGCGGTTTCGAGGGCGCGCAGGTCGAGAAGCGCGGCAAAGATTTGGTCTACACGTTCAAGCTCCAACCCGGCGCGACCGCGCGCGTCAACCAGCGTTTCAATCGCCTCGACGTGCAATTCAGCGCGCCGAAAGGCGCAAACGCGAGCGCAACTAATCCCTCCGCGCGCCCGACGCCCGCCGCGACTCCGACAAGACGCACGCCGCCCGAAGAGGCCGGAATCACGAAGCCGCCGACGAACGCGAACGCACAGCCCACGCCCGACGCGCGTCGCACGCCTGATGCAAACGCCAACGCCGCGCTGGCGACCGCGACGCCATTCGCCATTCCTTCGCCGACCGTCGAGATAACCCCCGGCGTTATCGCCAGCCCCACGCTCGCGCCCACTCCCGCCACACCCGGCACGGATCAGATCGCGCAGACGCAACCATCAATCGCACCGCCCACTTCAATCACGACGAGCGCGCCTTCAAACACTGCTCCGACCTCCGTCGGCGCGGTCGTCACGCGCAACTGGCCCTGGCTTATCGCCGCGCTGCTCGCGGTCGGCATCGGCCTCTTCTTCGTCTCGCGTTTCAGCGGCGGCGACCGCGACCAGAGCAAGTCGCTGCCACCCATCGCGCCCCTCGACACCACACCCGTCAGCGTTAAAGAGACGAAGAAGACTCCTGAATTGAATTCCTCCTCCGCCACAACAACCGCCACGACTACCGGGGTGATTGGCGGAGCGACCCCCGCTACCGGCACGACCGCCGCCGTTACCGGCGCGACCGCTGCCAGCCTCGCGGCTTCCGGCAAGCAGTCGAAGAAAAAGAAGAAGAAGGCCGAGAAAGCGAAACGTCAGGCGGCCAGAAACGAATTGAAGGCCGACGATTCGACCCCGGCCATCACGACGGGCGCGACGAGCGGCGGCGAGACCACGAAAGACGCGGGCGCAGCAGCAGGTGGCGCGATAGTCGCGGCGGGCGCGATCATGGCCGGGGCGAGCGCGCTCGGCGGCGCGTCCGGCGTTGAAGAAAGCAAGGCGGGCAAGACGAAGGCCATCGAAGCGGTAGAGACGGAGACAAAGGCCGTCGAGCCGCAGGTCGCCTTCGACCCCGAACGCATCGAAGCCGAGATCAAAAAGTTACTCGCGGGCGAGAGCTACGACGAGAGCCTGATCAACGCGACGGACAAAGGCACGCGCCAGCTCGTCTCGGCTGAATTGATGTCCGCCGTCGCCGGGCGCAATGCCGCGCGACAGGAACAAGCACGCACGGCCTTCCTCAAGCACGGCTATTTTGAAGAGGCCACCAGCGCGCTCCAATCGGCGGAAGCCCCCGGCGAACGCGCCGCCGCCGCGCGCACGCTCGGTATCCTCGGCGACCGCAGCGCGACGCCGCATCTCACCGCCGCGCTCGAAGACCCTTCAGCGGACGTGCGGCGCACGTCTGTCGAAGCTTTGGCCGAACTGCGCGACCCGTCTGCCGTGGACGCGCTCGAAGCCCTCCGCTGGCGCGAAACGTCGCGGCAAGTGCCGCGCACGCTCATCCAGCGAGCCATCGAAGCGAGCAAAGTTGAGGAAGAAGAAGCCGCCGCGTCGGAAGTTGAAGACGATACGCCGACGCTCGTCACGTCCGGCGACGCGGCTGTGGCTGCGCCAGCCGTCACCGGAATTCAGGAAGCCGGAACGACGCAGGCCGAAGCGAGAGAGACCGCAACGGAAACGGCTGCGACGGAAGAGACCGAAACGAAAGAACTCGAACTTGCCTACGCAACCCCGGTCGCCGTGGAAGTTAGTCCGTCTGCCATCGCGGAAGAGGCCGATGCGACAGCGGTCAGCGAACTGACCGTCGAGTCGCCGGTTCTGGACGCGACCGAGACGACCGCGCCTGAAGCATCGGTTGCCATCGAAGAAGCGGCCACGGTCGAGGAAACAGCGACGGTCGAGACGATCTCGGCGGACGCAGAGACAAGTGTGGTCGAAGCCGGGGAGACGCAGGCGTTCGACCTTACTGCCCCGCACGTCGAACCCGCAGCGCAGGAGCCGACAGCCGAGATTGAGACCGAAACGGTTGAGGCCGTCGTCGCTCCCGTCGAAACCGACCTCGCCGCGACGCTCGCGGCCAAAGAGGCCAGTCTCATCGAAGCGCGCAGGCGCGAGAGCGAACCGGCGTCGGCTGCGGAAGCGACGAAAGCCATCGAGCCTCTCGCCGCAACTCCCCGCGCCGAATCCGCCGCCACATCGTTTGATCCGCCCGCCGGGTCTGCCGCCGCGACGCATCAGGACTCGGAAGCGCAGCCCATCTATCGCTCCGATTTCGCCGTCGGCTCCGGTCATCCCGCCGCAGGCGACGAGGATTGGATCGACCTCGACGCCGACGAGCAGGGAGTTACGGTGCAAAGGGTTGAACCCGACGCTTCGACGCCTGCCGAACCGCTCGGCCCTTTCTACGCCGAGAGAGAATTGTTGGCGACGCGCGCAACGGACACACCCGCCGCCGAATCGCGCGAGGACGAGACGGTGTCTCTGTTCGAATCTCTTGAGGTCGAGGCGTTTGAAACGAACACCATCGAACTCGCGCCAACCGCTGCGCCGCCAATCGTAGAGTCCACCCGCTTCGAAGACGCGGATACACGCCCGCGCACTTTCCAGAGCCGCTCTGCGGCTGACCAGAATCGCCCTGCGGCTGAGGCGTCGGACAACGATCAGCCGCGCTCCTCGGAGATAGTGAAAGCCGAAAAGGGCTTGAGCATCTCCGACGGCTCGGACGAAGATACCTATTCGATCATCCCGAAGGGCATCCAAGTCCGCCTCACGAGCGACGACGCGAGCGAGCGCGCGGCCAGCGTCCTCGCGCTCTCGCGCCTGAACACGGACGAAGCCTTCAATCAGATTTGCGCCGCCTTCGACGACCCAGCCGGAGAAGTGCGCAACGCCGCCGCGCGCGCCATCTACGAACTGAACGAAGACCGCGCAGACTCTTTCACGCGCGCTTTGCGCGAGTCGCCCGTCGAGCGTCGTCGCCAGATCGGGGCTGCGCTTGCCGGTTCGGGTCTCGCCGAGGAAGCCATCGGCAACCTCACGGGAGAGAGCCGCGACAAGACCTACGATGCCTTCTCGCTGCTGTTCCT
>DASPJG010000045.1:0-3651 GCA_035628755.1 Pyrinomonadaceae bacterium | reverse complement strand
CCGACCGCGAGTTAGCGTGCCTCTCATCGTGAACTTGCGCGGGTTAGTCGTTGGATGCGCGGCGGCTCAGTTTCGGCGTGAGGCCGCTTCACTCAACGACCGACGAACAGGCTGCTGGTTGGATGTGAGTATCTACTTATTCAGCGTTGACCTCGCATGAACGTCGAACCGAAATCCTTAGCTCCAGCTTACATCGCGCTCAGCGTCGGCATCGTACTCACCGCTTGCTCGGCGATCTTCGTCAAGATCGCCATGTTGCCGGGCACGACTACGGCGTTCTATCGAGTGCTATTCGCCGCTGCGGTAGCGGTGCCGTGGTGCTTGTGGCTGCAGCCGTCGCTTCCCGCGCGTAAGGCGATGTGGTCGGCGTTTGCAGGCGGCGTCTGCTTCGCGGCGACGGCGGTGCTGTGGAACAGCTCCCTGCTCGTGACCTCGGCGGCTAATGCTACGCTGCTGCTTCATCTTGCCCCGATGTGGATCGGACTGAGCGCGCTTCTGCTGTTCCGCGAACGGCTAGGCTCTTATTTCTGGGCAGGACTGGTAATCGCACTCGCGGGTATGGCTTTAGTCGTGAGCGGCGGCACGCGCCAGTTGGCGAGTTTCAACTATGGCGACGTGCTGGCCGTCGGCAGCAGCTTTTTCTACGCCCTGTACCTACTCGTAACGCAACGTGTCAGAGCGACGATGGATGCGCTGACCTTCTTCGCGCTGGCTGCTGCTTCCAGCGTCGTTGTGCTGTTGGTGACGTGTGTGGCGCTTGGCGTCCCCCTGAGCGGCTTCAGCGCGCGTGCGTGGGCGGCGCTCGCCGCGATGGGCTTGGTGTCGCACTTGGGTGGCTACCTTGCCATCAACTACGCGCTCGGGCACATGCGCGCCACCTCCGTCTCCGTTAGCTTGTTGAGCCAGCCGGTGATCACGGCGTTGCTCTCAATTCCGCTGCTTGGCGAACTGCTGAGCGCACAGCAAATCATCGGCGGTGCATTAGTGTTGGGGGGCATCTATCTTGTCAATCGCCGCAGTTCGCCGGGCAGCAGTATAAGAAAGCAGCCTCTTTCTATGGGCGGGCGGCAGGACAAGTCCTTGCAGCGGACGCGGGGATAGCGTGTTGTCTTCTGCTTTTTGCGTCGTAGGCTGTGTGGGTTCGCCCCGCGCCGCTAAAGTCCGAAGTTAGATGGCTTCGTGTTACCAATAGCTGAGTTCTGATGTGCTACTACATAACAGCAACTTTACCTCACAGCACGAAGACGGAGGCGGTTGCTCCGCTTTCTGAGTCGCACAAACTCGGCTTCCGGTGCGGGACGTGCGACAACTGTTTGCTACCGCCGGTGGGCGACAGATGCTTGCGCTGGTCAGGGGATGATTTTCCCGGCCAGTCGTGTAATTTTTCATTCGCGCTATGATAACCTTTCGCGCATATGAAGCGGTGTCCCCAATGGAGCGCGTTCTGTTTAATGCACAGGAGCACGCTGCGAACGCTCATTACCAAATCTGGCAAGTCGCTTATAAGACGGGCGAGGCGCAGCGAGTCACCAACGATTTAATCAGTTACCGTATGTTCAGCCTGACCGCGAACTCTGACGGTTTGGCTGTGATTCAGGGCGAGGCGGAGGCGAATACTCGGAGCGGCGACAACATACTGCGGAAAGTAGCGATTGACGGCGGGCAACCCGTGCAACTAACGAATTTCCCGTCGGGCAGACCTGTCGTCTCGCCTGACGGGAAACAGATAGCCTGTACTTATCAGGAGAACAGAGACGCGCCCGTTAAAATAGCTGTCATCTCATTCGAAGGCGGCTCGCCTCTTAAAACATTTCCTCTCCTGTCTGATGTAGAAGCAACCGCAGTCATCATACGTTGGACAGCGGACGGGCGTGAGATCGTGTACCCGCGCACAATCAACGGCGTTTCCAATCTCTGGGCGCAGCCTGTTGACGGTGGCCAGCCCAGGCAGATGACCTACTTCACTTCTGATCGCATTTTCTGGTTCGACTTCTCGCGCGACGGCAAGCAGCTTGCGCTCTCACGCGGCACGTTAACGGGCGACATCGTCCTGATTAGAGATTTCGGATAGCAGTGTGCTTGCCGGTTAAGAATACAAAGTAAACTCCGCGTCAACGTGTGCGGAAGAGGCATAGTGCTGTTGGCCAGGTGAAAATATGTGCCGCTCCTGTGCCGTGCGGTATGCTGCCGAAAACTCAGGTGAGGACTAAACCACTCTGCACTGAAGGCAGTGTTGCAAAAACCTTCCAACTGCACAAGATATTGAGGCCGCACCAGTCTCCCCGGCACAACTAATCGCGGCTGAAATATTTGTTGCAACACTACCGTCAGCCGCGCCCTGACGAAATCTCACGGCCTTCTGCTGCCACGCACTTCAGTCCCGCGCGCCGGGGGAGGCGACCTCGCCCCACACCAATTTTACAAGCTCCGTCTGCCCGTTCCGCTCTCGCGGATACCGCAACGCGTGCTGTACGTACCTTATGCCGTCGAGCCGCAGATCGCAGTTAATGTGGCTATGCCCGAACACGTGGACGATTGAATCGAGTCGCCTGATCTGATCTTCGAGCGGTTCGCAGATCGACACCTCCGGCAGACCCTTGAACCTGAGGCTTTCCACGGGCGGCAAGAGGTCGCGCCGGGGTAAAAAATGGGAGAGTGAGACGACCGGAGCGTCGTAGCTCCTGATGCGCGGCTCGTTCATTTTGAGGAAGTATGCGGACGGCGACCCGATCCGTTCCGGCCACTTGCAGAAATAATAATCCGCCCATCCTTCCAGTTCCTCCGCGTCGCCGTCCGCGCCGGAAGTCGTCTCGTACCACGAGAGCAGCGGGACGATCCAGACTCCCTGCTCCTTCTCCGGCGAGGTCGTCACGCCGAGGCGACCGCACAGTTCAATCACACGGAAGTACTTCTCGACCGAGTCGCCCTCGTCATTACGCGTCCACAGCTCGTGATTGCCCGGCGTGTAGAAGACGCGCGCGAACCTTGAGCGCAGGAGTGCCAGCGTCTCGCCTATGACTTCGAGACGGTCCGCAATGTCTCCGGCCACGAGCAACACGTCCCGCGTGTACTCTTCGCGCGACAACTGCTCAAGGAGCAGCCGATTTTCTTTGAAGTCGGTGTGAAGATCGGAGACGGCAAAAATTCGCATAGGGGCTGGTGGCTTCCTTCATAGACTTATAGCACCCTCGTCCCTCGACGGCCAAAGGCTGAAACGGCGCGGGACGGATGGGGCTGACTAGCATCGTTTCGTCCTCACCACCGTGCCTCGGAGACCCGCCGGACTTCGTTTACGCCTCGGCCATTTTCCTGCGCAAAGAGAGCGGGCGAGCGCATGTCCGTCCAGACCTCCTAGATGTAGGCGAGGCGCTCGGCCTTCGCGCCGCACTTGCCCGCGTCGTTCCAGCCGTGCGCGTTCTCACGATCCGCAGGCCAGATCGGACACTGCTTCTCGTGGTTCAAAACCATCTTGTAAACCATCCTATTTCCCTATCACCTGTGCTCGTTGAGTCTCCTTTTCTCGTTAGGTGTTTAGGGGTAAGCGCGAATGCGCCGACCCGCGCGGAGCCATCACAGGCTGCGCCGGATGAGATATGACATCTTGATGAAGAAGTTGCGCGCGTCGCGCCGGAAGCCTTCGAGCGGCTGGCC
>DASPJG010000044.1:0-8975 GCA_035628755.1 Pyrinomonadaceae bacterium | reverse complement strand
CTCGCCGGCCGTGTCGTAGAAGATGATGGGGTTCCAGAACTCGTCCTTCCGCGCTGCGATCATCTCCCCGAGGTCGGGGCTGGGCTCCTTATCTTTCTTATTTTTCTTCTTCGTCGAGCTGGGCGAGACCGTCTCCTTGACGAAGAACCACGCCAAGCCGGCGATGCCCCTCGCCATCCCCCGCACCCTCCCGTTCGAGGGCTGCTTGACGGCCCCACCGTCCGGCTGCTCGTCCGCCGCGACGGGCTGCACGAAGACGGCCCGCAAGTCCCCGGGCGATGGCTCGGTGCCGAACGGCCGCGAGACGGGCGTCTCCCGCCACATCGAGTGAAAGAACACTTCGCTGTAGAACTTTTCCTTGAAGCGCGCTAAGTCAATGTCCTCGGAGTCGGGGTTGGGGTAGAAGAACTCTTTCACCGTCAGCTCCAGGCCGTTGCGGTAGAGCGCCTGGTTGAGTATTTGCAGCGTCAGGATGGTCTTGCCCGCCGACTTGGTGCTCGCCATCTCGACGAGGCTGCCGTAGGGGCGGCTGAGCCCGCTTCCCTCCTCCGCAGCGGTCGCTAGGAGCAACTGGAGCGGATACCACATTGGCGCGTAGTCGTTGCCCAGCTCGTAGGTCTCGCGTAGGATTTTTACTATCCAGTGATCCATCACCTTCTGGAAGTTCTTGGTCGTGGCATTGCACCGGAGGTCGGCGGTGAACTTGTCGCCATCGCCGTAGTTGCCGGGCATCTCGATCTGATTGTTCGACTGCGCCCAGAACGGGTTGACCGCCTTGCAGCCGTCGTGGGAGACGTAGACCGCCAACTCCTCGACGGGGACGAAAACGTCGTCGCCGCTGAACTTAAGCACTTCTTCGATGAAGTCTCTCCGGCCGCAGTCGAACCGCTTGGTCAGGTGCTTACTCTTGGCGCCGGAGCTTGCGTCCGCGATCTTGAAGACTTTTATCGAGTGGCCGCGCGTAAGGAGGTCGAGGCAGAGGGGGCAAGTGTATTTATAGGGCATGTGCTGGGGGCTCCTTGATTAGCTGTCGCTTGGGGTGAGTGGGCCGGGGCCGACCCGTAGGCGGGCATTCGCCGCGAGCCAATTTTTCTCAAGCGGGGCGCGGTGGAAACGGATGCCGCGGCCCGGCCGCGCCGGGGTCAAGTCTTGTCACCATTACTGCTCTGGTGCGTCAGGCCGGAGGTGGCCTCCTCGATCAACGTCTTCTTGGCGCGCTGCAAATTTACGTACGCTTCCGAGCCTTGCCGGGCGTTGCTCGTCTCATCGAGCGTGTCCCGGGCCACCCACTTCTGGATGTCCGCCAAGACATCTTTCCGCCGGCCGTAATACTCGCGGTGATCCCGTATCCCGCTCCTCATGTCCTCCAACTCCTGATCCTTTTCCAGATAGACCTTCAGCTCCGCAACGTCGACGAGTTTGTCGTACGGGCCGTAGCTGGCGTAGATCTTGGTTAGGATCGGGGCGGTTTCGAGAATCAGGATGATGAGTACGATGAGCAGGTTGGCGTACCAGACGACCGGGTCTCTCTGCGTCAACCGCGAGAAGGCTTGAAGGCGCGACGCCAGCCCCTGCACATCCTTGCTCCTCTCTTCGGCCTCCCTCTCCAACTCGGTCTTCTTAGCCTTGAGGTTTTTCAGGTCGGTTTCGTTAGACGCGATCCGCTCGCGCCTGCTTTTGGCGAAGTCTTCGGTCGCGGTCTTCTGGTTATGCGCCTGCTCGCGCTTCAGTTTGAAGACCTCGCCCTCGCCCGCCGGCAGCCCGGCGCGGCCGAACGCCTCGTCGATAGCCCGCTGCTCAAACTCCCTTTGCTGCTGTTCCCTCTCGTCGATCTCGCGCTGGAGTTGTTTGTTCTCCTTCTCAAGCTTATCAATCCGCGCCGCCAAGCTCGTCCCTTCGCCGTCTTTCAGGTCGGCCTCCAAGTTACGCATGAACTCCTTCTGGCGATCCACCCGGAGGCTCTTCATCTCCAGCGATATCTCGGAGTCGAAGATCATCAACTCAAGCGGCTTGGCGATGACCACCGCGAGGAGCGCGGCCAGCGCCACGCGCGGCGCGGTCATGACGATGAGGCTGCCCCAGTTCCTCAGGGTTTCGCGCCCCGTGGCGGCCTCCTCCGGGGCCTTCTTCCTAATGCTGAGAACCAGGTACCGGTCTAGGTTGAAAATCATCACGCCCCAGAAAAACCCGAACGTCAGCGACCAACCGACGGAGTCAAAGACGGTGAAGAAGGCGTAACTGGCTGCCACCCCGGCCAAGATTCCGGTGAGGAAAATCGCAGCCCCGATGCCCACATACTTGCTGTGTTCGGTCTCGCATTCCTTCGAGCTGATGAGGGAGATGGTCGCGCCCGAACACGTCCAGAAAAAATATTTCAGGGGGTTCACCATACGTCACAATCTCTTTCCGAGGGCTGAGAGGGGGGCGGGTTAGAGAACCGCGCCCTGCTTCACGTTTATGAGTCGGGGCAACTTCCCGTCGGCCGGCCTTGGGCGGAGGGATGAGCACACGCTTCTGACAAAATCCACGGGCGATGACTACGTCGCTCTTGGCAGGCCATGTAAGGGGAGCGTGAGATCGCTCACGGTGATCGAGACGCTGTAATAATTACCACAAACTCGTGTTAGAGGTGAAGGCTTTTCGGGTCGGGCGGCCAGTCACCGTGAGGTGAGTTCGCGGGCCAAGTTTTCCATCTGGCTCGCGCACTCGTTTATCACCTTCGTTTGGTAAGCAGACATCTGATTTTCGTAGTAGTAGATTGTCGCTAGGACGGACGCGACGCAGACGGACAGCCAGACGAGCGACGTGAAGAGGATGGAGCGGCGGCGCGACCCATCGGTCGCGGCTGATGGTTCGCCTAGCATCACCGCGCGGCCGGTGGGGGAGCCGTCCGTCAGGAAATCGAGGTTGCTCAGCAACAGGGACTCCGGGTCTTCGGACTCGTACCCGCTGACCAGCTCGTCCACCTTCTGGCAGTGCTTGCAGCCCTTGATGGTGCCGGCCAAGACCGACTGCCGCGTCAATAACTTCTGCTTCCCCCGCCTGAAAAAATAACGACTGTTGGGGACGAGTCGCCCGCCGTGAGAACACTGTATTGTGGTATTGCTCGGGAGATACATCACCTCGACTCCTTCCTTGATATGTGGCGCGATTTAAAGTCACTGCGTGCGCGGCCCGCCCAACCCTTAAGGCTTCTTTGACGGCTTACTAACGCGCTTACAATTCCTGTCTCTCACAAGGGCATGTTTATCTAACCCCGTGGGGGCCTGAGGCCGGGGGGAAGAGATTTGGAGTTGGAGTTGAAATTGGAGTTGGAGTTGGAATCATCAGACGTTTTTCCACCATGAGACCCCTTTAGATTGGCTATTTCTTTCTCCTTATCGGCAAGCTCCTTCCGGTGTTTCTCTTTTTCTTGGTCAATAGCTGATTGACATTGATCTTTCAAGGTCTGCTCATGCTTAAATGCTGCGAGCTGAGCTTCCGCCTTGATTTTCTTGCGGGCGTTAACCATCGCCGCAGTGTCTTCGGAAACCCTCACGTCAACAGATTTACACGAGCACACTAACGAGGTCGCGGCCAACAACAGAAATAGTAGTGCGCGGGAATCAACCCTGCCGTCGCGTCTCATGGCTGCTCCTTTAATCTAACCAGTAACCTTCAGCTTCCGCATTACGCCGCGGGCGTGGGCGCCAAGAACTCCCCTAATGGTGACGGGCTTGCCACCGGGCCGGGAGGAGGAAGCGGTGCCGGCGGGCCCTTTTTTGGGTCTCGTACTTTCTCGTCATTACTGGCGGGTTTTACGGCTCCTGGTTGCACACTTGGGCCATTCGGAGTTCCTGCCCCCGCCGGACGGGGTGTGGATGTCCTCTTTGCCTTTGCGCTTAAGTTTTTATTATTACTGCGCAATGCTCCGTTCTCCTTAGCGAGACGGTCTCGCTTCGCCCGCATCGCACTGTACGCTTTAGACCAATCCTTTAAGACGGATAAATAGTAAGCTTCTAAATCCTTGATCTTTTCATCGTCAGAACTTTTCTTGCTGACGTACCGTGAGACCGTAGGAGGGGCTATATCCTGTTCGGTATCCTGTGTCTCGTGATTAATGTCGGCACTGCCGACAGTCTCTTCGGTATCATTCTGTTCTGGTAAACTGACCTGACTCTGATTCCTCGACGCCTGCGCTTCATTGTTCGGGACGACGGGCGTTGCCTCAGGTGCGGCGGGCTTTACTCTCCCGGAGAAGAAATACGTAAGGAGGTTCGTCAAAGCTAACAGCAGCACTGCGGCGGGGAGCGCGCGTTTGAGCGACACGGGCCGCTCCAGCCACGCGAGACCGGCGTTGAGCCTTTCGAACGGCTTATTGTCGGCGTGAGCGTCAACGTCGTAGGCGGTCGAGCGGGAGCGGAATGACCCTGCGTCCCACCCCGCCCCGCCAGCTGACCTGTCACGTCTCCCATCCGGGAACGGGCGCGTTGGCGAGTCATTGAGTCGTGCGTCGTCCTCACTTGATGCGGGCAGCCGGGCGACCGCCGACGTGTCGTACAGCCCGGCCGGCTCGTCATAGATTGTTCGGGATGGGGCACCGTCCTGCTGCTCGGCCCCGGCGTAGGGCCGCCTTTGTTTTGATTCCTCCGTAAAGACTGTCGGTAAATGTTCGTCCCCTGCGTTCCGCCAGTTTTCAAACGGGAATGAGCCGTTAGGACTCTTAATGTAAGAGGCAAGCCTGATGTCCGAGAAGCGTTCGTCGTTCTGGCCCGAGATGCCGAGAGCGGAGCTGCTTTCACGAATGGACGTTATCCCCGTCACGAAGCCCGGCACCTTCAGATTCATGTCGTACAGACTTCCGAGCACGCGCGCGATGATACTTCTCCCCACCTCCTCGCCGATTTGCCCTTCGTCAAAGTACCAGCGCGTTTCCGCGGAGTCCGCGTCCCCCAAGCCCGCCACCAGCCGCTCAACCATCTCTTCCTGCTTCTCGGTCAGGCGACTGGGTTCGGCCGCTCCCCCGTCGAAGTAGATGTCCACCACGCGCCGGTCATACACGTGACCCGACGAGGTCGTGACGCCCTGCAATGCGTCCTGCACTCGGCGGTCGTTGGTGTTGCCGCTAAAAAGCACGCCGTCCAGCACCCACGGCCGCCAGCCCAGCCGGGACAGTTCTTCCGCACTGAGCATCACCGCCTGGAAGTCGAACCTTGACCGGTCTCCGCCCGTGCGCGCCCTCACGTAAGCCCACTCGTCGGCGTACTGTCCCGAGACGAGGAGTCGCATGAAGTCGCCCGGCACGCCGTAGTCTCTAAGCTCGCGGATCAGAACGCAGACCCTCGGCTCCCAATACTTCAATTCGGCCTTGGCCACCCCGGAGCCGCTGACGAGCGTTAAGAAATCATCCGTGATCGGGTCTTTGCCGTAGAGGAAGTGGCGCAATCTCATAAGACGACCTCTTAGTGGCGCGTACGACTAAATGATCTTCGTGGCTTTCAGATGTGCGAAGAAATCGGCGAATATCTGGAGCAGGCCGAGCGACTCCCAGTTTTTACGGGCTTTGACAGAGCCGTTCCCGATGTTGTTAACGACCGGCTCGGCCGCCACGAGGTAGCCGTTTAAAAACCTGTGCCTGGAGTTACGCAGGGTGGTTTTCCAAAGCACGCCGGTTCTGCCCAGCAGGTCGCTGACCAGCCGCGACTCGCCGCCGTCGCCCCTTCTCGACGCGGCGGACACGAACGCCTGCCACAGCGCCTCCCTAGGCTCTTCCGCGCTCCTGTACGCCTCCATGGCCGCGCACGCCGCCTCGTCCTTGACCACCCGCCGAATCCGGTTCAGCCGCACGCCGTACTCGTCGCACTTCGTGTACGCGAAAGCTATCATCGCGTTCTTATTCCACTGGGCGACCTGCGCGATAAAGTTCGAAAAATACATTTCCAGCGTGCTCAAGTTGATGGCACTGACCTGACGCGACTCGGCGAGGAACTCGGGCGGGATGAAGAGGACGAGGAGGTCGGCCATCGCGGCCACTTCGTACAACCTCTCGCCCTCGCTGCGACTGTCAAGCTGTTCGCCGTGTCTGAGGGCGGGCAAGCCCGCGCCGCCGTCGAGCGGGGGGGGGTCTGCGAACATTGAGCCGCCCTTTGAGTCGTGGATGTTGAATAAGGTTTTGGTCGCCCCCTCGGCCTGCCCCCGGGCGGGCGGCGGTTGAAGAGGCAACAAGTAGGCTTGCAGCCGGAGCATCTGCTGGGTGCCCGGCGGCGGAGCCTCTTCGAGCACCTTAATGCTCCCCTCGTGTGAAGGGCCGTATAATATCTGTAGCCCGACGCCCAGTTCGACCGCTTGGCGATTAGCCCGCACTAACTGCCGAACCATTGTCGTCTTGCCCGAGCCAGACGGCCCTATCATCACTGCCGTCACGGTCCTGATTCCGGTTGGGGCCGCTTCGATCGGCTCTTCCCGTGCGGACCTTGGCCTTCTCGGCCACCACCCGCCCGGTTTCTCTTCGGAATCCAAATACCGAAAATTACAAGCCCCGATCTTTGCGCCGTTGGCGGGTTGCGGGGCGGAGCGGTCTAGCCACTGATCCCTGAGGTAGCCCAAGCAGTAGTCGTCCCCGGGCGTAAGACTTTTGAACTTGCCGTCGGTCGTGTAAGTCGAGTCGTGCCGGTTCAGCCTCCTCGTCAGATCGAGATAGTCATCGAGCGATTGGTACTTTGGCTCCCGCATGTAATGGCTGGAGAGCGTCTTCGACAGCAGCATCATATTCGCGATGAAATGGAACGCGGCCCCCCCTGCGGGCGTCCTCCCCGCCACGTGGTAGAGGCGCTGAATCGCCGCCAGAATTAACTCGGTAGACTTCCCGCCGGCAGTGTTCAAGTAAGCATGCAGTAAATCCTCGGGGATGTCGCCTTCGCCCGACTCCGCGAACACTCTCATGGTCAGGACGACGACCACCCGCGCCCAAAGGTAGTCGTTTTCGGGGCCGGGAGTGTAGGTTCTCCTACACTCCTCTGACAGGAAATAGGCCCTCAACTCTTCGTAAAGCTTAACGCCCTCCTCCTCGCCCTCCCCGTGCTCGAACCCGTCCTCGACCATCCTCCGCAGCGTGTCATAGATCTGGTAGTAAGCGCCGAGCGGGGCGTAAACATCGACGGGCTGAAGCACGGCCTTGAAGACCGGCGAAAGCTGTCCCGGCTGGTTGAAATCGAAGAAGACTTCGGTGCGAAGCTTCCGTATGTCGTCTTTGGATAGTGGCCTTTGCATAAGGTCAGCCCCAACTCCGTCTACAGGAGGCCCGAGTCTTTTAGATCCACAGCCTCCGAGCGCCCTCGCTCAAGCGCGCTCGCTAATCGTGAACAGGCGATTCTGAGCGTGCACCTTGCTACGGCGTCTGCTCAACTTTTACAACTTTGACAGGAAGCAGACCCATAACTTGGCCGAGGCCAATTCAGAATTGAACTGCTTTCGGAATGACACCACCGCTCCCAGGAGAGAGCCGAGCTTCAACCGCCGGGTCGGGTTGATGCGAACCAGTCGTTAGACGTATGTTCTACGTGAGATTCGCACCTGTATTCTGGTTGAGAAGTATGTGAGTCAACTGGAACTTGCATGATCGAGAAAAAGCCTCGGCTAATCTACTGCTGCCTCAGCTTAAATAAAACGCAGGGGAATTTACTCGCCACATTTATTGGTAGTCAAGAGGAAAGGGTCGGGCAAGCCTCATACCTGAACCGGCCATAGACGCAATGGTCTTCAAATATGAAGCATTTATCATGCGCCTAAGCCAGAGAATGACATGGTCTTCTGGCCTGAAGAATGAGCTAGTGATTTAAAAATCTAGACGTAGTTAACCATTTGTTGTCCGGGTAGTAAGCAAATACTAAATTGCCCCCCTTCAGGGTATTGATTAGACGCTTAGATATGCCCTCTCTAACAGCCGGACACCCCCAACTCCTCCCTACGTAACCTAATTCATCAATTTTGGTCTGGTTGACGTACGGCGCGCCATGAATCACGATGGATCGCTTTTTCGCCTTGTCGTTGATACCCGATTCCAACCCGCGAAGCCTTAAAGAGTAGCCATTTCCCCCTACATACGTAGACTCCGTTAAAAAGAGTCCGAGGCTCGACTTCAAGCTGTTAGATTTGTTCGAAAAAGAAGTCGCAAACTTCTTTCCACTACCTTTGCCGTGCGCTACGAGTTCGTGATGAAGGACTACCCTTTGCTCAAGATCCAAGACCCAGAAGCGGCGAGTCGTGCTCGGCAGAGAGAAATCAATAATCCCCAGCACCTTTGCTTCACTGATGCCTTGATTCCTCGCCGACTCGGCAGCTTTTAACGCTAGCCGCAAGACATCCGGGTTCAGACCGTTGATAAGCCAGACCCTCCTCGGGCGCTCCTTTCGGCCCGATGAGGCACCACTGACCGGCAAACCCGAAGCCGGAGCCAGAGCGACTATTAGACTCAAAGCGCGCAACACCTTGTTCAGATTATTCAAGCTGAGAGCCATAACATGAACCCCCTACCTAACACTGGAATTTGTCAACCGACCAAGACGTAACCGATATTACGAACGGTCGAGAATTGCGTCTCGCGCCGCTCGGAGTACAAGTTATCCTCTTGATGAGTTACTTAACACTCGATTTGGCCGGCTCTGACACGATCGAGTCGACGAGTCTGCCGCGTGAGACGGCCAATAAGCTCTCTCAAAATCGGCCGCATGGCCGAAGGACATCACCGCTAGTGCCCTTCAAGGCCGGCGAGGCTGAGGTGGACGAGAGCGGCTTCGGCGCTGTGCGCGCGGTAAGCGTGGCCGCGCCGTCGGACGCCGAGTCAAACTCCGCGAAAGTCCCGGTCGCCATCGGCGGGCGAGCGGGCCGCCCTGGATGAGGACGCGGGACTTTCGCAACGCTACGGTTGAAAGCCGCTTGGGGAGTTCCCATTCACAGGCCGCCTGCCTCAACCTTGGACGCGCCGCGCGCGGAATTCC
>DASPJG010000043.1:0-4598 GCA_035628755.1 Pyrinomonadaceae bacterium | reverse complement strand
CTCAACCTCTTCGCGCGCTGGTTTCACGTCTTCGCGGGCATCCTCTGGGTCGGCACGACCTATTACTTTACGTGGCTCGACGCACGCCTCTCCGAAGCCGAAGGCGGGGCGAAGGCTGGCGAGCGGCCACAGGTCTGGATGGTGCATAGCGGCGGCTTCTACGTGGTCGAAAAACAGAAGCAGCCCGGCACAGAGACGCTCCACTGGTTTCGCTGGGAGGCGGCGTTGACGTGGTTGAGCGGCATGGTCTTGCTCGTGCTCGTCTATTACCTCGGCGGCGCGCTTGTTGACCCGGACGTGCGGGACATCAGCGTGCCCGCCGCCGTGGCGTTCAGCGTCGGCCTGCTCGTCGTCGGGTGGGTGGTCTATGATCTGTTGATGCTGTCGCCGCTCGGCAGAAACGAGATCGCGTTCGCCGTCGTCGCCTACGCGCTGCTCGTCGGCGTCGCTTATCTCCTGACGCACGTGCTGAGCGGGCGCGCGGCCTACATCCACATGGGCGCGCTGCTCGGCACGCTGATGGTCGCTAACGTCTGGATGCGTATCCTGCCCGCGCAACGCCGCATGATCGCCGCGACGAGTGCGGGCGAGATGCCCGACGCGCGGCTCGGCGCACAGGCCAAACTCCGCTCGAAGCAGAACACGTTCATGGTCGTCCCCGTCGTCTTCACCATGATCAGCAACCACTTCCCGACCGCCACCTACGGCAGCCGCTACGACTGGATCGTCCTCTCAATCTTGATCCTCGTCGGCTGGGTCGCCGCGAAATTCATCAGGCGCGCATGAAGCGGTTTCAAGTTTCAAGTTAAAGACCTGAAACTTGAAACCCGTAACCTGAAACGCAAAACGGGAGTGGGCAGACAATCGCGTCTCCCACTCCCGTTCGCTTTTGAATTGTCGTCAGCTACTTTTTAGTAACCGCTGTAGCCATCGTTGTAGCCATTCTCGAAGGCCATGCGGAGGTAACGCTGGTAGAGCGAGCGGTCGCCGAGACGCGAACTATAGTCCTTCGTGCCGCTGCGGTAGACGCTCTCGTCGGTGAAGTCGTAGCGGTCGTTGCGCGAACGATCCTTGCGGCCTTCCTTGATGCCCTCGTTGTAACCCGCGTTCAAGGCCGTTTGGCGAAGCTGGAACGAACCACCATAGTTGGGATAGCCGTCGTAGCTGTTGCCGCGCCGCGCTCTGCGTTCTTCGCGTCGCTCCCGCCTTTCTTCACGCCTGTCCTGACGGCGGTCGCGCCTGTCGTCGCGTCGGTCATCGCGCCGGTCACGCCTGTCTTGAGGCATGCCCCAACCCTGCGCGAACGTCGCCGCCGGCAAGAGTAAGAACGCGCCCAACACCAACATCGTCACCTTCGTCTTGATTCCACCATTGCTTCTCATATTTATCATCCCTCTACTTTCAACTGAAATTCGCATCATCGCGAACACTCGACAGACTGTATAACAACCATCGTGCCACACGCACGGAGCGCGAAAACACTTAAAAATGGCTGCTTCTTTTGCCGTAACATGCTCCGAACCGCACGATAAGGTATCAAGGCGTTCCGTATCGTGTGCATACGCGCCGAAAACACGCGAGGTGTTTTATCAGAGGCTCATTGCGCTTCCATCGCGAGGCGCAGGCTCGTGGCCGCCGCTGCCTGCTCGGCTGCGCTTGCGAGTTGCGGCGGCGCATTGAATCGTTCGAGGTCTCCGTCGAAGCGCGGGATCACGTGCAGGTGGAAGTGGAATAAGTGCTGGTCGCTCGCCGCCCCGTTGTTCTGCCTGAGCGTTACGCCGTCGGCGTCGAAGGCGCGCTTCGCCGCGCGCGCCACCCTTGCCGCCGTCGAGAGGATGGGGGCGGCGAGTTCGTCCGGCAACTCATACAGATTTTCGATGTGTTGCCGGGGCACGACGAGAGCGTGTCCGGCGCGCAGGGAGAATGGATTGATCAAGACCAGCACCTGCTCCGCTTCGTTCACGATACAGCCCACGGCCTCGCCCGCGATCACCCTGCAAGCCCAGCATGGTTCCCAGAAATTAGTTTTGTCGCCGTCCATCTTTTTGTCACCGACGCGAGGCGTCATCCGGCGAAAACTCAGGCGGGCGCGCTTTCGCAGGAGCTAAACTGCTCGACGGTTTTTATAGATTCTGCCTGCTATTGAGAATCTGGACGAACGAGCCGGAGCGCAGTTCGGCGAGCGTAAGGCTCGTTCGTTGTAAGGCTTCTTCCTCCGTGATCGCGCCGCAGTTGATGGCGCGCAGGAAATAGTTGAGCAAGCCCTGACCTGTCGCCGCGTCGTCGAACACGTCTCCAACGAGGGTGGCTTTGGCGGCCTTCTCGACGAAGTTGCGAAGGCGTTCGGAGGCGGCGTCGAGGCTTTGGAGGAAGAAGGCGTAGACGGCGGCGTAGCGTGTGGGGAGTTGGGCGGGGTGTAAATCCCAGCCCTGATAGAAGCCGCCCGTGAGCGAGTGTTGGACGTGGCCGTAATGTATGCGCCACGCGCGATGGACGGTGCGGCGGTTCTCGTCCTCCTGCGCTTCGTTGAGCGTCGCGCTGTCGGCGGCGCGGTGCGGGGCGACGGGCATGATGTTGGTCGCGCCGTCGGAGAGCCACACCCCCGTGCCCGCGAATGAGACCTGCATCATGTGTTTGGCGAAGTCGCAAGAAGGGTGCGTCATGTGCTGGTGCGCGGCGGTGATGTTGCAACTGGCGGTGTAGTCGTAAGTGCCGAAGTGCGCGGCGGTGCAGCGACCGCGCGCGGCGGCGAGCAGGAGCGGGAGGTTGATCGCGCCGTCGTGTTTGATGATTGACTGGGTAGTCTCGATCATCATCTCCATCTTGAGCGTGCCCGCGGGGAGACCAAGTTGCGGTTCGAGCAGCGCGAAGATGTCAGCAAGCGCGGCGGTCTGTTCGGGGATGGTGATCTTGGGCAGCGTGACGACGAAGTTTGGCGGCAGCCCGCCCCCGGCTTCCGAGGCGAGCGTGGAGACGAAGATGTCGAGCGTGCGCAGGCTGCGGGCGCGCAGTTCTTCCGTGAAGGGCTTGATGCGGATGCCTATGAAAGGCGAGAGCGTGCCCGACTTCAAGCCCGCGGCCACTTCGCGCGCGGCTGCTTCGGCGTGGGCGTCTTCTTCGGCATCGGGGCGGTTGCCGTAACCGTCTTCGAAGTCTATGCGGAAATCTTCGACCGGCTCGCGTTCGAGTTTCTCCCGCACGCGCTCGTAGATCGTGCGCGCGAGCGCGCCGGATTGATCGTTGCCCGCCGACCCGTCCGCAAGATTGAGGGCGCGCGCGAACGCGTCGGCATCGGGGGCAAACTGTTCGAGGGCGCGCAGGGCGAGCGAGCCGAGACGCCGGGGCGTGTCGGACTTGAAGAGATGCGCGCCGCCGTAGACGGTGTGGACGGGCTGGCGGCGTCCGGTCTCGCCGGGATAGGCGTGTGCAAACTCGGTGTTGGCCTGTTGCAGGCGGGCGTTGATGTCGCGCGTGTTTTCGGTCATCAGAGATGTTCTCATGTGTGCCTTCTTCAAACGGGAATGGGGGAGAGAATAATCGCAAAGTGTGCGGAAGGAAAAGCGTGGAGGTGAAGCCTCGCGGCACGACGCGCCGGGCGGCGCACGCCTGCTTCCGCCTGCAAACACGCCTGCGCGGCGTGCGCGCTTAGTCCTTCGCGGCGAGTTCGCAGATTTTTTGTGCGAGGAGTTCGCCCGCGACGCGGTGGCCGGTCGAGTTCCAATGGCCGTTGCCGAGGTCGCGCCCGAAGCCGTGGAGGAAGACCTGACGTTGTTCCGCGTACTGTTGCAGCGCAGGCGCGAGCGTGAGGACGGGGAAGCCTTCGCGTTCGCCAAACGACTTGAGGCGCGCATCGGGGTAGAAGATGTCGTCTGCGCCGACGCGTGCGAGAAAGGCCGCGCGCGCCTCTGGGCTTGGATGAACCTGCACGCCGTTACTGAGCGTCACGACGAGAAACTGCGCGCCGCGCCCGCGCACCTCGTCGCGCATGAGGTGGAGCAGCCCTTCCGTCACGCGCCAAGCCTCTCGCCACGCGGCGTCGGCGGGTTCGCGGTAGACGAGATTGTCAATGCCGACTTCGTCGGAGATGAGCGCGGGCGCGGCGTTGTCGTCCCGCTTGGCCGTTGCGTTTGTCGCCGGAGCGTTCGCCCCGGCGGGAGGCTGCGGCGCGGCGGGCGCGCGGCGCGAGGCGAGATAATTTTTGAGCGCGTAGTGTCCCTGATGAAAAGCCTGCAAGACGCGCAGGTGGTCTCTGATCCAGCGACCGGCGCGGTTGAGAGCCGAATGGCGCAGCCGGAACGTGCGCGACTCGCGGAAAGAGTCGTCGAGCGTGAGCCGTCCGTCGCGGTAGACGAAATAGGGAATCTCTTCGGTCTTCTTGAGCGCGCGCAGGTTGTCCGTGATGTCGTTGTTGGTGGTCATGGCGAGAAGCACGAAGTCGGGCGCGTAAGCCCAAACCTTCTCGCGCAGCGTCAAAAGTTCCTGCGCCGTGCCGTAGCCAGAGACGCCGAAGTTGATCACTTCCACGCGCTTGCCCTCGTTGAAGGCGGCGCAACCTTGCAGCCTTTGTTCCATGACGACCCAGAAGGCGTCTTCGAGCG
>DASPJG010000042.1:0-8553 GCA_035628755.1 Pyrinomonadaceae bacterium | reverse complement strand
CCGGGCGCGACGAACGAGGCCACGAACGCGGAAACGGCGCGACGCGCGTTGGCGGAGGGCACGGCTTTGCTACGGCGCAATCGAGCCGACCGTGCGCTCCCGCTGCTCGAATCCGCGCTCCGGTTCTTCACCGGGGCGAACGACCAGAGCGGTCTTGCCGCCGCATCCGACGCGCTCGGCGACATCTATCTGAGGCACGGGCAGTATGCGACCGCCATCGAACATTTCCGGCGCGCCGCCGAAGCCTTTCGCGCGCGGAGCGAGACGGCCAATGCCGCGCTCATGTTCGCCAAACTCGGCGAAGCGTATTACCTCGCGGGCGACGAGCAGGCCGCCCGCGCGGCCTTCGCGCGCATCGGCGAGGGTGGGAAAAGAGACGCGGGCGCGGGGCTGAACGCGGGCGCGAATGCGCGCGGCGACCGGAACAATTCAGGCGCGGGCGGAGCCGGTGGCGGTTCGATGACGTTCGCATCCATCACCGCAATGCTGCCGGGGCTGGGCGCGTGTCCTTCGATTAACCCGAACAATGTCGCCCGTTCAACCTTGAGCGCGGCGAACAACGTGGCGGGCATCGTTGCGCCGGGCGCGAACGCGCCGAACAATCCGGTTAACACTTCGCCGCGCAACCCGCCCGGCAATGCGACCCGCAATCCGGCGGGCAGGACGGGTGGCGGACGACAACCCGGCAATCCGTCTGCCAACTCGCCTAACAACGCTACGGGCAATCCGTCCAGCAGCAGCCGTCCGAACAATCCGTCCGGTTCGTCGTCCGGCAATGCGCCGGGCAATTCGACGAGCAAACCGTCGGGTAATCAGGCGAGGAACCCGTCGAACAATGCGACGAACAATCCATCTAATAATCCTGCGGGCAACTCAACGAATAAGCCAGCAGGCAAACCGTCGAATAAACCGTCGGGCAAGCCGTCGAACAACGAACCGCCGAACATGGGACGCGCGCCGAAGAAACTCGACGATCTCGGGCGGATGGATTTGCGCGTGGCGGATGAGAACGGTAATCCCATCAAGGGCGCGAAGGGGCGGCTCTCCACGCAGCGTCCGAACGGTATTTACTGCGATTGCCTGAACACCACGGACGCGACTGGTCGCGCCGTGCTGCCGCCGCTCCACATCGGCAAAGTTTTGAAGCTGGAAGTGAACGCTCCCGGCTACGAGCCGTTTGAACAGATTGTCCCGGCTGAACAACTCGCCGCGCCGTTCAGAGTCACGCTCAAAGCGAAGGACGCCTTGAACTCGGTTCCGCGCAGTTCGGGGCAGAAGTTCGCGCACGCCGTCATGCGGCGATTGCCCGCGACGCAGCCTTCTGCGGGAGACGCGGACATGGCGGGGAACGCGACGAACAATGCCGCCGCTTTCGACTCTTCATCCGCCTGTTTCGATTTCCACCGTCTCTTCATCGCCTACGCGACGAGCGAACTCAGGCTCGCGCGCGCCGACTTCGACAACAACCGGACGGCCTCGGCGCAGGCACGCTACCGGAACGTGCTCGCCGCCGCCGACACCGATGCGCCCGCAGGCAATCTCGCCGCCGCACGCCTCTTTCGCGCCGTGGCGCGCACGAGTCTGGGCGACATCGCCCTGCGCCAGAGCCGCTTCGCGGACGCGCTCAAGTTCTACGAGCAGGCCGCCGACATCGCGCGCAAGGACGGGCGAGCGGAGTTGACGTGGGGCGCGGAGCGCGGGCTGGGCAAGACTCACTGGGTGATGGCCGCGGGCGCAAACAACGTGCAGGCCGAGGCCAAACACAGAGACGCCGCGCTCAAGCATTATCGCGCCGCGCTCGACATCATCGAGACGCTCTTTGCCGGAAGCCTGCGCGCCGACAACGCGCGGAGCAATTTTCTGGCGACTACGAGAGAGGTCTTCGACGAAGCGGCGGGCGTGCTCGCGGAGTTGGTGTTGATGAACGCGTCGCCCGCGCCGCGCGGCAGTCAGCAGGCGTCGGCGCACGCGTCGAACGTCGAAGCCGCGCCCCCGCTCACAGGCCAATCGTTAACTTATGCCGCCGAAGCCTTCCGCATCGTGGAGCAGGGCAAGGCGCGTTCGCTGCTCGACATGCTCGGCGACGCGCGCGCAGAGGTGCGCGAGGGCGTGCCCGCCGCGCTCCTCGAACGCAAGGCCGCCAACATGGCGCGGCAACAGGAGATTGCGAATCTCCTCGGCGGCGTGGGGCTTCAGGGCGACGCGCCGCGACAGACCGTCGCGGAGTTGGAGGCGGAACTCGAACGGCTCTCGGTCGAATTCGATAGTTTGGAAAATCAGATCAGGACGAGCAGCCCGCGCTACGCCGCGCTCGTGCGCGCCGAACCGCTGACGCTCGCCGAAGTGCAGCGGCAGGTGTTGGACGATTCGACCGTGCTGCTCGAATACAGTCTGGGCGCACACCAATCGTATCTATTCGCGGTGACGCAGACCGGGCTGACCGTTTATCGCCTGCCGTCGCGCGAGCGGATCGAGCGGCAGGCTATCGAGTTGCGGCAGCAGTTGATTCCGGCGGGCGTGCGGCGCGCCATCGCGGGCATCAACGTCGAGAGCACGCGCGGGCTGACGCTCGGCAGCCCCTCGACCGCACCGGCAAACGTCAACGCATACGCGAACGCCGCGCACGCGCTTTACCGGATGGTCGTCGCCCCTGCGGCGGCGAGCCTCGGCGAACGCCGCGTGCTCGTCGTTCCCGAAGGCGCGCTCAACTACGTGCCGTTCGAGTCGCTCGTGACGAACACACAGGGCGTTGACTATTCGACGCTCTCCTATCTCGTCAAGACGAACGAGGTCGTCTACGCGCCGTCGGCTTCGGTGGTTGCCGAAGTCAGGCAGCGTGCGCGGCGCGACACGGCGCGGGGCGGCGGGATGCTCGTCGTGGCCGACCCGGTTTTCGACGCGGGCGACCTGCGCTTGCAGGGTTCGTCGCAGGGCGCGGCGCGCGCGCGCGAATCGGTGCAGCGAATGTCGCTCGCGAGCGCGCTCGCGGACGTGACGAACGTGCGGAACAGTAATTTGAAGTTGGTGCGCCTCGACGGCACGCGCTCCGAGGCCGAAGAGATCGCCAAACTCGCGCGCACGGGTGGCGGGCAGGCTGACGTGTGGCTCGACTTCGACGCGAACGAGGCGAACCTCCATGCGCGCAAGCTCGACGGCTACCGCGTCCTGCACTTCGCCACACACGGGCTGCTCGACGCCGAGCGACCGCAGTTTACAGGGCTTGCGCTCTCGCTTGTCGGCCAGACGGAGGCGGACGGCTTCCTGCGCGTTGACGAGGTTTTCAATTTGCGGCTCGGCTCGCCGCTCGTGATGTTGTCGGCCTGCGAGACCGGATTGGGCAAGGAGCGCAGGGGCGAGGGCGTCATCGGTCTGACGCGCGCCTTCATGTATGCGGGCGCGCCCACCGTCGGCGTCAGCCTGTGGTCTGTCGGGGATAAGTCAACCGCGGAATTGATGCCGGAGTTTTACAGGCGTCTGCTCGCCGGACGCGAGGGCGCGCCCGCCGCGATGCGCGCGTCGCAACTCGCGTTGATCGCGGGCAAGCGTTACAGCGCGCCGTTCTACTGGTCGCCCTTCGTTATCGTCGGCGATTGGCGGTAGAAGCGGGAAAGAGGAAAGGGTGCGGCTGGCTTGATGAGTCGTTTGTTGAGCAAACTAAACTCTGTCATAAAAGCATCTCACGCGGAAAGGCGTGCGCCGTCCGCAGGCGTGCGCGCTTTCGGGGTTGGAAGCATTCGCGCTCTTCGCGCAATTGAGATAGAATTGCCGCCCCTCAGTGCTCTCCTGAGCGAGCCTGCCGGGTGAGAAATCATTCTTCATTGATGAGAGAAGGAGAAGAAATGGTGAAAAGTTTGATGTACGCGACCCGCGCTCTGGTCGTCGCGCTCTTGCTCGCCGGGTGTGGCGCGGGCGTCGTGGCAAGCGCACAACAGTCTCAGGGTCAGCCCGCTCCGCCCAAGAAGAAGAAGTTGCCGCCGGGCGCGAAAGGTTTCGCGCAGTTTGCGGATCGTGATGCCTCGGACAAACTGGTGACGGGCGGGGCGACGCGCGGCCAGTGTGCGACCTACGAAGAACTGCTCGAATGCGCGGTAGGACAGGCCGGGCTGACTCCGCCCAACCTCACAACCGCCGCCGAATTTCTCATGCAGGCCGCGAAGTTGAAGCCCAACATGTTTCGCCCGCAGTACAACCTCGGGCAGATATACGAGTCGCAGGGCAAATACAAAGAAGCCGCCGCCGCCTACAAGCGCGCCGTCACTCTCAAGATTGACGAGACGATGGGCGAAACGCAGGTCAACGTGATGAGCGCGTATTTCAACCTCGCTAACGTTTACGCGATGATGAACCAGCACGCGCAGGCGGTCGCCGCTTTGCAGGAGGTCATTCGCCGTCTGCCCGAGCCTTACCAGACGCCGCACTACAATCTGGGTCTCTCGCAGGCCGCGCTCGGCAAACAACAGGAAGCCATCAACTCTTTCAAAGAGGCGATCAAGATCAAGCCCGACTACTGGGAAGCCCACTACAATCTGGGCGTCGCCTACAGCAAACTCGAAGACTACCCGCAGGCCATCGAGGCGTTCAAGAAGACGCTCGAACTCAAACCCGACGACGCGCAGGCGCGCTACAATCTCGGCCTCGCCTATTACTTCATGGACAACGCCGCCGCGCTCGCCGCCGAAGTGCAAGCCCTGCAAAAGACCCGACCGGAACTGGCGCAGGAACTCGCCAAACTCAGCGGCAAATAATTTAGCGGCCACTCTTCAACTAACGGTGCGCTTCGCCGCCGACGCACACACATCGCCCGCGCTTTGCGAAACAGTTTCAGCTTTTCGCAATGCGCGGGCGATTCGTTCTAGCGACCGTGGATGCGGGCGCGTAAGTGTCTGGATGATTGGCAGGTGGCGTTGGCGAAGCGCGTTAGAGTATATTTGGCGTCCGTAGCAAATTCCCCCGTCGGTTTAAGCGTTGCAATAAAATTTCGGAAGAGGATCGCACATGAGAAACAGAGCATTTTTCGCCCTGCGTACACTAGCCGTCTGCGCGTGCCTGACGTTGCAGTACGCCGCCGCGCCCGGCGCAAAGGCCGCGACCCGCGCAACGTTCGACGCGCCGTCGCAGGAGCAGCCGAAAGATAATAAGAAGAAAGAGAAACCGCCGACCGTCCCCGAACCGGAGTTGAAAGCGGCGAGAGCCATCGAAGCAGCCGCCGACGTTCCGGCGATGCTCGCGGCGGCGAACGAGTTCCTTCAGAAGTATCCGAAAAGCCCTCTGCGCCCGCAAGTCGCCCCGCTCGTCGCTGCACGCGTCGGCCAGATCGCAGACCCCGCGCAGCGCATCGCGCAGAGCGAGAGTTATCTCAAACTGTTTACCGCGCCCGCCGATGCCGAACTCGTCAATCAACACCTGCTCTCCGCCTACACGGAGGCCAACCGTCTCGACGATGCCTTCGCCCTCGCTCCCAAAGCGATTGACAAAAGTTTCGACCCCGTGGCCGCGATGATCAATCTCACGCGCGCGGGTTTGACGGAGGCCAGAAATCAGAACCTGAAATACGTCGCGCCGAGCCGTCAAACCGCGCTCAAGGCCATCGCCCTGATCGAGAGCGGCAAGAAGCCCGAGGCCGTTCCCGATGCGACGTGGAACGATTACAAGACGCGCTGGCACTGGCAGTTGTACCAATGGGTCGCCATGCTCTCGCTGGCCGCTGGCGACAAGGCCGACGCCAAAGCCAGACTCACGAGCGCAATCGGGCTGAACCCGCACGACCCGATCAACTACGTGCTTCTCAGCACGATGGCGAACGACGAATACCAGCGGCTCGCGCAGGCGCACAAGGCCGCCCCGGCGGGCGCGGAGAAAGACGCCCTGCTCAAACAGGCCGAGGCGCAGATGGACGAAGTGATTGACGCCTACGCGCACGCCGTCGCCCTCACCGAAGGCGACGCACAGTACGACACGATGCGCGCCGGGCTGCGAGCCGACCTTGAGTCTTACTACAAATACCGCCACAACAATTCGAGCGACGGCCTTCAGGCGTTGATTGACAAGTACAAAAAACCCTAACCCTCATGACCGCGACCGAAGGCGGCGCGTTGTTGTCGCCGAAGGCTCGCGGCGCAGAAGTTTCGAGCGCAGGCAAAAGCGGCGCGCACATAAGAGCGGCTTCGTGAGAGATTCACGAAGCCGCTCTTGTGTGTCGCATCCTTCTGCCGGAAGAGATCAGTCCGCCGGGGAATTGCGAAAGTGTCTTTACCCGTTTGCGCCTGAGCCGCCCTGTCCGCCGCCGCCGCTCTCGCCGCCTTGTCCTTCGCTTCCGCCCGAGCCGACCGGCGTGATACCGGCCTCTTCTTCAAGTGGCGGGAGCACGGCGGCCACCGCGCCGCTCACCAACCCGGCAGCCGCGCCAGCCAGCACACGACGCACGATCCCTTTCGCCGCGCCGCGTTTCTTGGACGACTTCGCTCCGCCCTTCTTGCCGCCGCTCTTCTTGGCCGCGCCTTTCTTGGCTGCGCCCTTCTTGCTGCCTCCGCCCGAAGCAGCCGACTTCTTGGTTGACTTCGATGCGCCCGCGCCTTCCTTGCCCGCAGAGTTCGACGCGCCTGTGCCCTTCTTGCCCGCGGACTTGCTCGCGCCCTTGCTGCCGCCGCCTTTGCCGCCACCTTTGGCTGCGCCTTTGCCGCCGCCCGTGGTCGCGCTCTTGCTCCCACCCTTCTTGCTGCCGCCTGTGGTCGCTCCCTTGCCCGCGCCGCCGGAGACCGCTTTCTTCTTGCTCGCTTTTTTCGCTGGCATTATTTGAGTTCTCCTTTTGGTTGATGAGACTTTCGGTTGGTCACATCCTAATAAACTAATCCGCCACTATGCGCAAGAAAAAAGTTAGACGCGCCGCTGGCCAGCCTCTATGGTAAGCCTGCACGCGTCCTGTTAAAATCTTTTCGCCCGTGCCGCCTGTCGAACGCTCAAACATGTCGAACTTTAAAACCACACTCGTCGTCGCCCTCTGTGTCCCGGTTCTCCTGCTGAGCTTGAGCCGCGCGACCCCGGCGCAGTCTGATCGTCGCGCCGACAGTCAAAACGCCGCGCGCCGCGCACTCGCCGCGAACAACTACGCCTTCGACGAACAAGTTTTCCTCGAACGCATCAAGGAGCGTGATGCTGCCGCCGCCAAGTTGTTCATCGAGGCGGGCATGAACCCGAATGCCAGAGACAAAGACGGCGTGACAGCTCTCATCCGCGCGGCCTACAACGATCAAGTGGAACTCGTTCGCCTTCTGCTAGACCGTGGCGCGGAGGTGAATGCGACAGACACAGACAACTGGACTGCCCTCTACGTGGCCGCCTGGAACGGCAACGCGGCGAGCGCAGGGTTGCTGCTGGAGCGCGGCGCAAACCCCGACGCGAAAGATAAACTCGGCATGACGGCTCTCATCATCGCCTCGGCCAATGGCCGGACGCCGGTTGTGAAAGCTCTGTTGGAGAAGGGGGCGGACGCAAACGCCCGTGCCAAGTACGGGTGGACGCCGCTGCTTGTTGCCACCCGCGAGGGGCATCAGGAGGTAGTGAAGGCTCTGCTCGAAGCGCGCGCGGAGGTAGACTCACCGACCGCCGCCGGGGTGACGCCGCTGATGCTCGCCGCCGGAAACGGGCGCGAGGCCATCGTCCTGCTCCTGCTCAGGCATGGCGCGAACGTCGAGGCAAAGACTAAGCCGGGCGTCACCGCCTTGATGTTCGCTGCGCGCGGCGCGCAGAGTAAAATTTTACAGGCGTTGCTGGAACGGGGCGCGAAAGTAAACGAGCGGACGATTGACGGTTCGACCGCCCTGATGTTCGCCGCCGGGACGGGCGATGTCGCCTCGGTGCGCGCTCTGCTGGCCAAAGGCGCGGACGCGAAAGCCGCCGACAACGAAGGCCGCACCGCGCTCGCCTACGCCGAGGCCGCAGGGCGCAGCGAAGTCATTCAACTCCTCAAATCGCCGCTCTAAAAACTCTCTCCGGGCTTTCCCGACCGCTCCCCGCCGCTCTTTTTCGCCCCGCAGACAAAAATGCTTGACACACTTGAACCGCGCCTGATATAAGCCTCACAACCCGGTTAACCGTTTACGTAACCGCTTAGCAGCATCCGTTTAAAGCACCATCCGAACGGGATCAGGGATTTAACCGGGATCACACGGTTCTCTCAAGAAAATGCGAAGCTCAGTTCCCGCGCGCGTCTGAAAGCGTCTGCCTGTCGCCGCGCGTCTGCCTGTCTTCGGCATGGCCTGAGCGAACCGCCGCCGCCTGTGCCGCCCGTCGTTCCGACTAGTTTCGGCACGCGAACCTTTTTCGTCAATTGAAATTCTGTGGCCTTATCACCCGCAACATCCGTCGCGCGAGGTTTGAGGAGAAGTCATGAAAGTGAATAAGTTGATGTCGTCTTTGTTGTTGATGCTGTTTCTGGCATGCGTCGCGCCCGTTTTCGGGCAAAGCGACCGCGGCACGATCACGGGCACGGTGTCAGACGCGAGCGGTGGTCTGGTGCCCGGCGCGAAAGTTACTGCGACGAGTCTCACCACGGGC
>DASPJG010000041.1:0-5064 GCA_035628755.1 Pyrinomonadaceae bacterium | reverse complement strand
GTCAGGTTTTTCACGCGGAAGAGGTTTTGAAAGCAGCCGTCAGCTTTTGCCGCTGCTGCGACCTGAGTGTTTTAGTCTAGATGCGGAGATGAGACCGCCGTCTTCAGGGCCGACTGCTGACGGCTGATTGCTGGAAGCTTCTTTTATGTTTTCAACCTTGACAGCAACGACGCCGGCGGCCGAGGGGCGCGGTAGTAGCGTCGCCGACGCGGACGCGGCGGCGCGCGGCGGGGAGGCCGCGCCCGCGAAGGTGAGCGTCCGCGAGTTGAACTTCTTCTACGGCCGCTCGCAGGCGCTGCACAGCATCTCGCTCGACGTTGAGGAGCGCGTCGTGATGGCGTTCATCGGCCCTTCGGGCTGCGGCAAGTCAACCTTCCTGCGCACGCTCAACCGGATGAACGACACCATCCCGGGCGCGCGCGCCGAGGGCAGCGTCCTGATCGACGGCGAGGACATCTACGCGCCGGGCCGCGACGTGGTCGCGCTCAGGCGCAAGGTCGGGATGGTCTTCCAGAAGTCGAACCCGTTCCCCAAGTCGATCTTCGACAACGTGGCCTACGGGCTGCGGATCAACCGCATGACCGACTCGCGCTCCGAGTTGCAGGGCATGGTCGAGCAGGCGCTCAAGGACGCCGCGCTGTGGAACGAGGTGAAGGATCGTTTGAAGTCTTCGGCGCTCGGACTCTCCGGCGGTCAGCAGCAGCGCCTGTGCATCGCGCGCGCGCTGGCCGTCCAGCCCGAAGTCGTGCTGATGGACGAGCCGGCCTCGGCCTTGGACCCCATCGCGACGCAGAAGATCGAGGAGTTGATCGTGGAGTTGAAGAAGCAGTACACGATCATCATCGTCACGCACAACATGCAGCAGGCCGCGCGCGTCTCCGACCGGACGGCCTTCTTCTGGCTCGGCAAGCTCGTCGAGGTCAACTCGACCGACCGAATGTTCACCAACCCCGACGAGAAGCTGACCGAGGACTACATCACCGGGCGCTTCGGATGAAGCATCGGATTTAGGAGCCGGGATTTAGGATTTGGGTTAAGAAGTCTTCCTAAATCCTAAATCCCGGCTCCTAAATCCTGAATCCTTGTTTATGGAATCACACCGACCCATCGACGAGCACCTCGACCTGCTGCGCTCGCGGCTGCTCGCGCTCGGCGGCGAGGCCGAGACGGCCCTCAGGCGCGCCATGCACTCGCTCGTAGCGCGCGACAGCGACGAGGCGCGCGGGGTGCTGCGCGACGACGACCGGGCCGACCGGCTCGAAGTCGAGATCGACCGCCTCTGCGTGGACGTGCTCGCCCTGCGCCAGCCCGCGGCGCGCGACCTGCGCTTCGTCGTCGCCGTCGCCAAGATCACGCCGATACTCGAACGCATCGCCGACCACGCCTGCAACATCGCGCGCGTCGCCATCGATCTCAACGACGAGCCGGAACTGAAGAACTTCGCGCAGTTGCCCCGCATGGGCGAGATCGCCGAGGGAATGTTGCACGCCGCGCTCGACGCGTTCACGGCCGGCGACGCCACGGCCGCCCGCGCCACAATCGCCCGCGACGGCGAGATCAACGAACTCTACGAGGGCGTCTTCCAAGACCTGCTGCGGCTGATGACGACCGACGCCGCGGCCACCGCGCGCGCCGCGCGCCTCATCTTCGCCGCCAAGCACCTGGAGCGCGTCGGCGACTACGTCACCGACATCTGCGAGCTGACCGTCTACATGACCGAGGCCGCCTTCATCAAGCACGGTGGTTAGTCGCGAGTCCGGAGTCTGGGGTCTTAGATTCAAATGCAAACAGACTCCGGCTTCTGACTACCAGACTCCCAGACTCTCGGACTCTCGGATTTTTATGACGAAGCCCGTACTGATCATCGAGGACGACCCGGACATCGCCGAGGGCGTGCGCTTCAACTTGGAGCGCGAGGGGATGGAGGCGCGCGTGGCGGCGACGGGTGAGGCGGGGTTGGCCGCCGCGCTCGACGCGAAGAACGCGCCCGCGCTGATCATCCTCGATCTGATGCTGCCCGGCATGTCCGGCCAAGAGTTGTGCCGCCGCCTGCGCCGCGAGCCCGCCACGCGCCGCACGCCGATCATCATGCTGACCGCGAAAGCGGGCGAGGCCGACCGCGTCGCCGGCCTCGACCTCGGCGCGGACGACTACATCACGAAGCCCTTCTCCGTGAAAGAGGTCATGGCGCGCGTGCGCGCGCTCCTCAGGCGCGCGGGCGAACAGAGCGCGCCGGGCTACCACGACGAACGGCTCACGATTGATTTCGCAGACATGCGCGTGACGTGCGACGGCGCGCCGGTCAAGCTCACGCGCAAGGAATTCGCCCTGCTCGAAACGCTCTCCAAGACCGGCAGCCGCGTCGCCACGCGCCAGCACATCCTCGACAACGTGTGGGGCTACGAATACTACGGCGACACGCGCACGCTCGACGTGCACATCCGCCGCCTCAGACAAAAACTCGGGCTGTGCGGCAGTTGCATCGAGACGGTCGTCGGCGTCGGCTATCGCTTCGTCGGATGCCCGAAATCGGCTGATACGCAATCGCAGGGATAGCGTTTGACCGCGCCGCTCCGGTGCTCGACAATCAACCGCGCGCAGCTCCAAACTTTATAGATGTCTCTCCGCATATCCTTAGCCGTCACGCTCGCCGCCGCGCTTCTCATCTCTTTTTTCGCGCTCATCTTCTGGCGTCCCGCGGCGGCTTTAGCGGCGTTGGCGTTTGCGCTGGCGGGCGCGTCTCTCGCGCGTCTCCTGTGGCGCGGCGCAGCGGCGGCGGGCGCGTCTGAGTCCGGCGCGGCTTCTCCGGGGGAGCAGGCGACGCAGACGACGCAAAGCTCGAAGTCTGCGGCCAGAGCGACGGCGGCGGAGGTCGTACCGGCGGGCGAGTTGATCGAAACGATCATGAACAGCATGCGCGAGGGGATGCTGGTGGTGGACGCAGACTTGCGCGTGGTGGCATCGAACGCGGCGGCGCGCGTCCTCTTCGGGTTCGGCGAGGGCGGCGCGACGGCGGCGGCGGGACGCCAGCCTCCGCGACTCGGCGAGTTGACGCGCAACTCAGGCGTGCTGTCGGCTTATCTCGACGCGATTGCGCGAGGCGAGCGGGTGGATGTCAAAGTCGAGTTGGCGGACGCCGAGCGGCACGTCTTCGACCTGCGCGTCGCGCCTTTGCAGCGACGCGAGGGGGGAACGCACACGGCGGCGCACGGCGCGGTCGGCGTCTTCTTCGACATCACGCGGCTCGAACGTCTCGAACGCGTCCGGCAGGAATTTCTCTCCAACGTCTCGCACGAACTGCGCACGCCGCTGACAGCCATCCGCACCTTTGTCGAGACGCTCGAAAGCGGCGCGCTCGAAGACGCCGACAACAACCGCCGCTTCCTCTCCATCATCGACCGCAACGCCGCGCGCATGCACAGCCTCATTGACGACATCCTCGAACTCTCGGCCATCGAGGCCGGGACGCAGGCGGTCGAGGCGCGACCCGTCCGCCTGCATCCCATGATCGACGACGTGCTGACTGCGCTCGCGGCGCGCGCCGCCGAATGTCGCATCGCGCTCCGCAATGAGGTGGCCGAAGATGTTGTCGTCCATGCCGACGCGCGCCGCCTCGAACAGATGCTCGCCAACCTGTGCGACAACGCCATCAAGTTCAGCGGCGAAGGCGGCACGGTCACGGTCGCGCATGAGCGCGCGGGCGGGCGCGACCGCATCTCCGTCTCCGACACGGGCGAAGGCATCGCGCCCGCACACATCCCACGTATCTTCGAGCGTTTCTACCGCGTTGACCGAGCGCGCTCGCGCGCGCTCGGCGGCACGGGGTTGGGACTCGCCATCGTCAAACACCTCGCGCGGGCGCACGGCGGCGAGGCCACCGTCCGGTCAATTCCCGGCGAAGGCTCGACATTCACCATCGAACTGCCGCATACTCCGACCATGAGTAATGAACGCGGAGCGATGAAGGATGAATGAAAGGCAGACGCTTTGATTCATCCTTCATCGCTCCGCGTTCATCGTTTCTCTTGACGCTTCGCAAGAACCGCTGTTACACTTTTGTGACGATTTAAGCAGAGCCTTTGGCGCGTCCTGCGCCCCAAGAGCTAGAGGGTAAACCTACAAAACCCGGCCACTGCTCACGCAGTGAAACCTTTCTCAGACAGTGTTTAGGAGGTACGTGGTGGGCTTCAAAATCGGTCAGAAAGTCGTCTATCCCAATCATGGCATCGGAACTATCGAACAGGTTGAGCAGAAACAGATAGGCGCAACATCCATCCCTTTCTACACCCTTCGCCTCGCAGCCACCAACTCGGTCGTTCTCGTTCCCGTCGCCAACGCAGGCGAAGTGGGCTTGCGCTCCCCGATCTCTTCCGCCGAGTGCGAGATGTTATTGAAGAATCTCGGCGACGACTTCGCCGCAGCCCCGAACGACTGGAAAGATCGCTTCAAAGAATTCTCCGAGAAGATGCGCACGGGCGACATTTTTGAAGTCGCCGACGTGCTCAAACACCTCACTTACCTGAGCCACATCAAGCCGCTCAGTTTCCGCGAGCAGCGGATGCTGGAACGCGCGCATTATCTGGTTATCTCCGAACTCGCCGCCGTGTGCCGCCAGCCCGAATGCAACGTCGAATCACGCGTCGAGCAGGCGCTCGCGCGCGCCTATGCCAAGCACGAGCGTCGCCCCGCCGGAGCGGGACGTTCGCGCGTCATCGGAGCCGCCGCCGGACACTAAAATACCTTTCAGGCCAAGCGAGCGAGGACGCAGGAAACACCCGCCAGAGTGTTTCTCCTGCGCCCTCGCTCGCTTACTCCGTCTCCCTTCCCTGCTATCCTTTACCCCTTTTCATATTCCACGGTGCGTCCGGCGAGGCTGGCGACGACGGCTGCGAGTTCCGCCGGTTCGACCGGCTTCGGGACGTGTAGTTGGAAGCCCGCGCGCAGCGCGCGCATGCGGTCTTCGGCGCGCGCGTAGGCCGTCAACGCCGCCGCCGGAATTCTGCCGCCGCGCTCCGGCGGCAGGTTGCGCACTTTGCGGATCAGCGTGTAGCCGTCCTCGCCGGG
>DASPJG010000040.1:0-7169 GCA_035628755.1 Pyrinomonadaceae bacterium | reverse complement strand
TTCACCAGACGCAAGCACTGCTCGACGATCATTTTGTACGTCGCATATTCCGAACGCTTGCGCTCCCCGTCCAGCACCGTGTGCTGTAACTCGAAAAAGCCCGCCTCGGGTTTGACGAGTTTCACCAGGCTCGCCACCGTCTCCTTGCGGTGCGCGAAGGCTTTGTCGATCCCGGGGTCGGCCAGAAGTTTTTTTCGCACTTCCGTCTTTTTCGCGGCGGGCTTCAAAGTGCTGTAGCCCTTGTGAAACTGCTCGAAGAATTCGTTCGTTTGCACCTCAAGCGACTCCCACGGCGGGTTGCCGATAATTGCGTCCAGCCCTCCGTCCTCTTTCACGCTGCCGTCGGCCTTGAAAAACAGTTCGGGAAATTCCAACTCCCAGCAAAACGGGCGCAGTTCGTCCGTATACTTTTCCAGCACGGGCGCGAGCCGCTCCTGCACAAGCTCGCCCATGATCGGCGACCTGATCTCGTCAATTTTTCTGAAGAGCGTCGCTAATGCCTCATAAGCCTGCGAGGTGTCCGGCAGCGTCTTCGCCTCCCGCCGCAGTTTGATCAGTTCCCCGATTTCTTTACCCTGCTTTCGAGACAACTCCGCACGGTCGCACGGCTTGGTCGGTGAGACCAGCGCGTTGCCGTGCTTCAAGTTCAGGTTGAAAAACGACGGAAGCCCTTCCACTTGCTCGATGTAATCGAGCGACGACAACGTGAATGTCTGGCAGGCGACGTTGACCGCCTTGAGATCAATGTCAACGCCGTAGAGCATCCGGCGCAGTATATAATGCTCCCATCGCCCGACATCCTCTCCATCCATTCCGCGCTTTTCCTCGCACAAGAATGGCAACTCATTGGTCGCCTCGTGGTAGAAAGCCGGGATTAATTTTTTCGCCTCGATGAGAATGCGGCACAGCCGCGGGTATTGTCCTGAGAGGTAATCGAAAGCCGACCGCAAAAACGGCGCGCCCCCCATTGTCGGGTCGCACACGGAGAAGTTTACAATCGCATCGAACGCCTTTCGCGCGCCGCCTGCATCCCTGTCCATGACGCTTTGGCGTAACATGTCGAGGCGCGACTCGAAAAGCGGTTTGACCGCACGCTCGACCATCAGACGGCACAGGCGGTCTTCCGTGTAGTAAGCGCCGAGTTCCTTGCGCCGCCGCTTGCTCTCGCCGATGTCGAACTTGAAGCCGCTGCTCTCTTCGTCACAGGTGAGTTGTATGGCGAGTCCGAGCGAAGACTCGTAATAGTCTTGCAGCGTTTTGGGTCTTAAGTCCTCATAACGAAATTCCCTGCGTGCCCGGTCATCAGTTCTGCCGAGGAACTCTTGTATCAACTTCGAGCCGCGCGAACCCGGATCGCGCAGCAACTCCCTCTGAACCGCTTGCGCGGCTTCCGCCAAGCCGCCCCGGTAAGAGTCGCCCGCGAACCTGTGTTGCCGCTTGCCCTCTTCTTCGAGCGCGCTCGCAACCCCGGCATCCTCATACCCACCACCGATCTCGCCCGGGTGGTAAGCTTCGAGGAAGCGGGCGACGATGTAACGAAGCAGAAGCGTATCAACCGCTGCCACCACGGCGTCGCAGAGCCTCGCGCCCGTTTCAAGTTGCAGGTCACCCAAGCCGATCTTCAGTCCTTGATTCCGGTCAACGAACTTCAGCTTGCCGGACTCTCTGGCCTCGGGCGTTTCGAGCAAGTGATAGACGACAACGCCGAGCAATCTATGGTTGGCGACCACGACGCTCAATAACTCCCGACGCATTGCGTGAACATAACTTTTGAAGCGGCTGTCTGCCGAAAGCCCGTCCGTCTCAAACAGAAACTCTACGCGCGGTCGTTTCCGGCCAAGTCGCTCATGGAATTTAAGATTGCCGAGGCTCAGGCGTCCGGCTTTATCTCTGATGTCGGCGAACTCCCACGTCGCTCCTGAAAGGTCGAAGCGACAGTCGCGGTTGCGCGCAGGGTCTGAACTGAAAAACACGTACCTCGCCCCGTCCGTAAATCCGTAGAGACTTGGAACGACCAACGGCGCACCGTCCCGGTGCGGGGCGACCTTGTTTATGTAGAGATGGCTGACCTGCCGCCGCTCCATCGCGGACAAGCCCGGCTGGTAAGCGATGGCAAACGGTTGTGATTTAGCGTCGGGCATGACCATGCGCCAGTAATGCGGGTCGCCCGGTTTCTCATCCGGGTCGTTATCAATGCGCTCGTAGCCGAGCGCTTCGATGAAGAACTTGCGCAACGCCCCATCCAGCTTCCGACCGGATATTTTTTCGAAAGGTGGCTTGACCATATCAACTCCACATCAGACGCTTCTCGCCAACCTGCGGAAGCCGCGCACAGTTTCTCCCCACGTCGAGGACAGAGCCAATTTTATCTTGCAATGACATGCGGTTTGCGTAAAATATCCATGCAAACTGCCGCGTTCAGCAAGTTCTGCGTCGAAGAGGTGGAACTTCTCAGCGAGAATCTGCGCTCACGCTCACTGCATCCTGCTACTTGTGTCCAACTTATTCAGTAACCGCTCACACGCTTGAGGCTCGAATAAAAACCGCGCCAACCGGAGATTGACATGCTCAAACTTCTTTCAACCGAACAATCCACTTGGAACAAGATTCGCAGCATTTTTGAAATTCTTGTTTACACAGCCAATTTCGTGGCAGCCCTTGTTGCTTCCGCGCTGGCAATTTTCTGGGAATTTAAGAGCGAGCTAGATGTGAAGGGCTACCTACAGGCGATTCTTGTCATCGTGGCGTTCTTCTCACTGACTTTTTTATATGAAAGGTTTGGGATATTAAGAAAACTTTTGACCGGCAATCAGACCCTCAAAGATGACACTGATTATATTAGAAATACCGTCGCCGGTTTACACCGCGTTAAAGAGGACGTTGATCACATTAAAGATACCGTCGTCGGTTTGCAGGGCATTAAGCGTTTAAAGGATAACCTCCACGAGTTGGAAGATATGTTGGAAAAGTGGAGAGGGACTTTAAACAATAACGAGGGCAGGGTCTTACAAGAAACATGGATAAAATTGATAGGCCTGTACGTCAAGCAGGAAGCCAACGGTCTGGGCAAAAGGTCAATCACCGCCACTTCCGAAATATACACTCAGTTATTTAGCAAACTGACCGAGTACTTATATGAAGACGTGCGCGACATGAAGGATACCGCCTTGTGCCGTCTTCACATCACGGGCATGCTGCCCGAGGAATTCTTTAACGGGCCGCAGATTGAGTACACGACGCTGAACCGTTCGCCGATCATTTTTTGCCATGCCTATGAGGATGATAAATACGGAGAATCACACTACAAATTTATCGAAGACATGGAGAAATACAAAGACCTGTTAGAGGTGAAAAGGTGCATCGTCGTCAGAGACCGGAACGCGCCGGACGAATTCAGCGCGCTTTCAACCTCGGATGATCTCAAAGAACAATTTGAACTATCAATTCATCAGGGAGGGAAAAGGCCGGTTCTCCGCTCACAGCACAATGAAACCGACCTCGAAAAATATCTGGAAAGACTTTTCATTCATTGTGATGATAAAGTAAGGCAATATAAAGACGATACAGGAAAAACCGAAAAATCATTTCTAACAAAGATCGTGCATAGCGAAGATTATTCCTATTACCCGATTGCCAAGACTTCGAGTATAGATAAAGCCAGCGGCAACTATAACGATTTGATAGCCCACTTCAAGAAGGCTTTCGGCAAGGATATTTACTACTTTTGCGCTACGGAGAAGGATGGCTCCAACCATCAATTGAAAAGATATTTCAGGATCGGGGGATGGCCTGAAATAGTCTTGTTCGGATTCATAAGTAAAGACGCTCAGACGGCCTCAGCTAAAAAGTGGACGGAACTGGTGAACTGGAAAGTGGGCATCGAAAGCCACTATAGACCTTTGACGAGGCAGATGGACATCAAGCTGCTTGACGTGGGAGAAGCTAAAACGTTGGTGAGTATATTTTCACCGTGGCTGAGAGAAGCAAAACAATTAAAAGAGCTAATTCTGCTTCAAGAAAAAGACCTTCTCGATGTGCCCGGTTTGATGAACACATTAAAAGGCGGCGAAGACCCCGTGTCGGTCTACCTGCGCCAACAATTCGCCCCGGCGACAATGCAGTTGCTCAAGGCATACGTGCATCCGAACCACCCGGATAAAGAGTTGCTGAAAGCCGTCATCAATGATTTCAACGGCTTGCTTCAAGGGGCTTCTCTATACGAGGTCAAGTGTTTTAAGGAAATTCAGTTGTTAGAGGAAACCAGAGAACTGCTTGAGCAAAATCCGCAGGAGGAAGACTTGATTCGCTTGAACCGGATGCTGTTAGAAGATGCCTACCCGGGCAAGATCGCCAAGAATCTAATAAAATAACCTGTCATTCGCGCTCAATCTGGCCCGCCCGCGAGAGCAGGCCGTAGATCGTTCAATTCCGAAGAGCTTTTATGAAAAGTTTTCCGCCAGCCGCTCAACCTGATTTGATCTTCTGTCTTCATGCTTCGGCAGCCTTTCAATATTTTAATGCCGGGGTGGAACTCGGAGTCTTCGATTTATTTGAAGCGCACCCGTCCTTAACATTATCTCAAGTCGCGGAGAGCACCGATCTCAGTCTGGAATCAACTCGCTGCCTTCTATTCGGGCTTTCGGCTTTGAACCTCGTGATTCGAGAAGGCGACTTTTTTTATAACAGCGCCGCCATCAGTTTGGTGTTCAAGAGGGGCGAATGGAAACTGCTTCAAGCCATGACCCGGTTCCAAGCCCACATCGTTTATTTGGGGCTCAACGATTTTGTGAAATCGTTGAAAGAAGATCGAAACGCCGGGCTTGAGAGGATTGAAGGTCAGGGCGAAACGCTATACCAGCGATTACTGACCAATCCGGCGATTGAAAAAATCTTCTTTGAGTATATGGAGACCTACTCCGACTTTGCAATCAAATACCTTATTAAAAATTTAGACCTGAGTTCCGCCCGTCACGTCCTCGATGTCGGCGGCGGTATGGGACGAAACGCGATTGCGATAGCTAGCCGCTACCCGAACGCCCAAGTCACCCTGCTTGATCTGCAATTCGTGATTCAAAGGGCTGAACCACTGATTTCTCAACATGGATTGAGCGAAAGAATTAAGTTACAGCCGTGCGACATCACGAAAGAAGAGTTTCCCGGCGGGCAGGATTGCATTCTGTTCATTCACCAGTTGGTTATTTGGAGCCACGAGGAAAATATAAAGCTGCTTAAGAAAGCTTTCACGGCGTTGAACCCGGAGGGGAGAGTGGTGATCTTCAGTTCGGTGGCCGACAACGATGAGACAGGCCCGCTCATGGCTGCGCTAGATACCGCATATTTTAGAGCAGTGGCCGCAGGCGACGGAATGATTTATCCGTGGAAGGATTATGAGCAGGCGCTTTTAGAAACCGGATTTAAAAATGTCGAATATATTCGATGCGATTCATGGACGCCTCACGGCATTATCGTCGGATATAAATAACCTTCCTCCTCAGTTTAATCGTCTCGAACTTCTATGGCGCGGGCAGCCGTTGGAGAGCTTTGCCCTATTCCCGACGAGCCGGGCTTTGTTCAACGGCGTGAGGTCGCACGCGCGTCGGCAAGGAGCGAAGGATTCCAGTGCCGTTGGCTCTTGACGTGCTGGACGTGACATGAGGTGCAGTTCGGCGTGTCCGCTCCCAACAAGGCGCGTCCCGTCTGCGCGTCCAACTTCCCGCTGTGACACGCCGCACACGTCTGGCGCGGCGTCTCCCGGTCGAGCATCGCCCCGTAGGACTTGTGACACGTCGAGCAGGAGACATAGCCCCCCTCCACCCCGGCCAGCCCGCCCGTCGTGCGCACCCGCTCCAGATGCAGAGCATGGAACTGCGCGCTGCGCCGCCCATCCTCATCCTGCGAGGCCACCGGCCAGTTCGCCACGAGTTGCCTGAGTTCTTCCGGCTTCTGCTGCCACGTTTCTTCGTCCAAGCCCTTCCACTTCCAGCGACCGTTGACGACGGGGTAGCCGAACGTGCCGCCGTGAGGCGTGAACACGCGCTTGCCGCGATAGAGTTTAGCATTCTGGTCGTTGTGGCAACCGGCGCAGGTTTCGTCGAAGCGGACGCCCGGCTGGAAGGAGGCATTGAGGGGAGCGATGCCGGGACGGAACTCCGCGCCGCGATGTTCGGAATGGCAACTAATGCAGCCGATACCGGCGGCCTGATGCGGGGGAGTGACGGTGGCGGAGAAGGCCTCGGTCTGGTGACAGGAGGCGCAGTTGGTCTCCATGCTGGTGCGCATCGTATGGCACGACATGCACGAGTTCGCGTTCGTCACTTGTGCAATCGGTTGGTCGGTGACGAAGTTTGCGCGCGTGTGCGCCGCCGAGAGAGCGCGCGGGGAGAAGACAGACAGGCCGAGGCATACCAACACCCATGCGAAGACGGCGACAGGCACGACGGCGCACCAGAACAGCAGTGTGAACGGCCACGGGCGCGCGAGGTCTGTCGTCGCCCGCCACTTGTAGCGCACTTTACCCGCGCTTCCAGACCCCGACGATTGCAGCGGCGAAGTGCGCGCAGCTTTTTGGCGCGTGCGCTTCGCCCAGAAGATTCTCAGCGCATTGGCGGCCACGCGCTCCTGCGCGACGACCGCCGCCTCGGACGCCTCCTCCTCGGGCAACGGCGTGCTCGGCAGCGCGGCGGTCACGCTCATAATGACGACGACGACTCTCAGCGTTTCCCCCGCCAGCGTGAAAGTCAGATTAAACGGCCCGATTTGCACCACGGTTTGGTCGGAGAGTGCGACGGGTACGTCCGTGCGCAGCAACCGCCCGTTGAGATATGTGCTGTTCACAGGGGTGAGGTCAATCAGGTAGAAACTCGAAACGCCCGGATCGAGCGGGTCTTTGAAACGGCTGACGCCCGCGTGCAGGGGCGACACCTTCGGGTGATTCAAGATCAACTTATCGCCCGCCGCGCCCGACGCCAACTGGTCGGGCGGGTTGCAGATCAGCAATACGTCGTCTTCCCAACTCTGAATGATCTTTTTGTCCGCCTCCGCGCGCTCGACGATGAAGGAGCTTTTAACGAGCAGGCGCGAGACTTCGACCCGCAACTCAGCCCCTTCGGTTTTGAGTTCGAGCATGTAAGGGCCGATCTGCACGATGTCGCCCCCGGCCACTGCGACCG
>DASPJG010000039.1:0-4810 GCA_035628755.1 Pyrinomonadaceae bacterium | reverse complement strand
GGTCAGCTTTCGGCGGGGGTGGGGAGTTCCGCGTGCGCGTAGCGTGCGGCGTAGGCGCGTGCGAAGTAGGAGGCGAGCAGGAAGGCGAGGAGCATGATGGCGGCGGCTGTCCAGAAGGTGATGCGCAGCGAGTGGTCGCTCATTTCGTGTGGACGGCCATCCGCGCCATAGTTTGCGGTCGCGCTGTGGATGAGCAGCGCGGCGGCCATCGGGCCGACGGCGCGCGCCAAACTCGCCACCGATTGCGTGACGCCGAGCACGCCGCCCTGTTCGCCGCGCCCGACGCTGCGCGAGGCGAGCGTCTGGAGCGACGGCGTCGCCAGCGCGTTGCCCACGGCGAACGTCCCGCCCACCAGCAACAGCATTGACAGACCCGTCTGCGGCCCGACGAGCGGGATCGCAAACAAACTCAGCGCGAACAGCAGCGCGCCCGCGAGCACGAGCGGCATCTCGCCGAACATCTTCACCAGACGACCGATCAAGCCGCCCTGAATGAGCGCGCCGATGATGCCGACGTACATGAAGAGGTAGCCGTTGTGCGTGGCGTCGTAGCCGAAGCGAAACATCGTAAAGAGGGCGAAGGAGGTCGTCATGATCGAAAAGGCGACGACGAAGAGGAAGTAGATGGCTAGGACGTAGGCGAGGCGCGGTTGTCGCACGGCGACGGCGAGTTGCGACCAGCGACCCATCGCCGCCGAAGCGCGCGCCGGATGATCCGGGGTCACGGTTTCGGGCAGAGTGAAATAGAGCAGGACGGCGTTGGCGAGCGCGAGGCCGCCCGCGAAGAAGAACGGCACGCCGATGCCCCACTGGCTGAGGATGCCGCCGATGGCGGGGCCGAAGATGAAGCCGAGGCCGAAGGCCGCGCCGATCAGTCCCATGCCTTTGGCGCGATTTTCGGGCGTCGTCACGTCGGCGATGTAGGCCTGCGCGGTGGAGATGTTGCCGCCGGTGATGCCGTCGATGATGCGCCCGAGAAAGAGCATCCAGAGCGTCGTGGCGAAGCCGAGGATGAAGAAGCCGAGGCTCGTGCCCAAAAGGCTGAAGAAGAGGATGGGGCGGCGACCGTACCTGTCGGAGAGCCTGCCGAGGATGGGCGAGAAGATCAACTGCATGACCGAGTAGGAGGCGAACAGGATGCCGACCGTGCGCGGCGTGGCGTTGAACTCCGTCCCCTCCACGTAGTAAGGCAGCACCGGGATCACGATGCCGAACCCCACGAGGTCTATGAAGACCGTGACGAAGATAACCAGAAGCGGCGAGCGTTTCATAAAACAGTTTTAGGTTTCAAGGCTCGGGTTTCCGGGCTGGCGGGTTCTTCCGTGCTTTAACTTCAAACCCGAAACTTGAAACTCTCTGTTACCAACGGCGACGGGGCGGGGCTTGGAGTTTCTCGTCGACGGAGAAGCGTCCGCCGCCGACGATGAGCAGGGCGAGCGACATGCCGAGCAGCGCGAGGGTGTACTCGATGCCTGACGTTACGTTCGGATCGCGGCTGAGAAAAAAACCGCCCTTCCAGTGGACGCCGAACATCGCCGTGAGCATAGTGCAGACGACGAGGAACGCGCCGACGCGAGTCAGCAGCCCGATCAAGATCAGCGTTCCGCCGACGAGTTCGGCGAAGAGGGCTGCGCCCATCCAGAGCCACGTCGGGCGCATGAAGCCGAAGGGCGCGGGGAAGGATAGAAATTTTGACCACCCCGGCCCGCCCCACACGCCGAAAGCCTTCTGCGCGCCGTGCGCCACGAAGATGAGGCCGAGCGCGAGACGCACCGGCAGCGTGAACCACGTCGCCGTCGTCGCAATCAAACTTTGGAACATCGAGAGAGTCCTTTCCTTATTTCAGACTGGCCGTGTCGTCCTCTTCAACCATCAACGCGGGCGCGGCGCGAAGCCGTGGAGTTGGCCGCCCGTCGCCGGTAATTCACTTCCGGCGGCAAACTCCCTTTCGCGTTCTCCCGCGCGCGTCCTGATTGGTCTGAACCTGCTGAGGCTGGTGCAACGCGGACAGTTTTATCATAGCTTTGCTTGCCGCGCACACCGTCGAGACAGCAGGGAATAGGGCGAGCGGGAGGAGCTAAAGGCCAGACCGGAGAAATCCGGCAGGCCGCGCGGGCTTCCCGCCTTTCCCTTTTTCTCTTCCGGCTCTCTGCTCCCTCTCTTTCCACATCTTCTTTCCGTCTCTCCTTTTACCTTTGCCCCCAACTTGATCTACACTGCGCCGCACGCACCCAAATTAAACTTAAACACGAAAGCCCGGCAGGTGATTTTATGGAAGACACAACCTCGCGCCAACTCGTCATCACGCGCGTCCGCGAACAGGGGCGCGACATACGTTCGTTCGACATGCGTCTCGAAGAAGTTGGAGACGGTGCGCGACGCGTCGAATTTGTGCCCGGTCAGGTCGCCGCGCTGCGCGCGGGGGGCGCGGACGAACGATCCTTTTATTTCGCCTTCGCCAGCGCGCCGGAAGATGAGGAACTGGAATTTTTGGTCAAGCGCGCGGGCAACGACGGCCAATCGCTCTATCATCTGCGCGCGGGCGACGCGGTTGCGCTCACGGGCGTCGTCGGCCACGGCTTCCCGCTCGACGCGCACAAGGGCAAAGACCTCATCATGATCGCAATGGGCACGGGCGTCGCGCCGCTGCGCTCCACCTTGCGCCACGCCCTCACCCGCCCCGACGACTTCGGCCAACTCGTCGTCCTCTACGGCGCGCGCACGCCCGACGATTTCTGCTACCGCGACGAGACCGAGACTTGGAAGGCCGCGGGCGTCGAACTCCGTCAGGTCGTCTCCAAGCCCGACGGCTACGAGTGGGCTGGCTCGACCGGCTACGTCCAATCGCTCCTCGACAACGTGCTGCCCAATCTCAACGAACCCGTCGCCCTCGTCTGCGGCTCGCCCGAAATGATCACGCACACGCGCGACCGCTTGCAGGAGATGGGACTCACGCCCGAAAACATTCTCACCAATTATTAAGTGCCGGTTCGCGCATAAAGCGGGAATTCCTGAGCATAGTTTTTCACCGTCGCCGCCATGCAAGGGGCGGCTGAAAAACCGGCGCGGCTCGACACTCAGCGCGGCTTCATACCCGTTACCATGTCTGTTCCGTCTCCCACGGGCAGGCGGAGGAAATTATTGACAAGCAAGAGAAGTAATAATATCTTCCTCTCGCTTTGCCTGCTCATTTCCTGCTGACGATGCCACAATCGCCAGCCCGGTGAAGACCTTTTATTAGTTTCACTAACCATAATATATCCTGAGTTGTTGACTCTTATGGCTGCCCTTACTAGCCTGACCCGTTGTGCCCTCAAGCCAGCCGGGTCACTATGTCGAAATCGGGACAAATAGCCTGCCAGTGTCCTCTCACGCCAGAGACCCGGCGGCATGCGCTCACGGAATGAGACCTTTCTCCAGACGGGCTGTGCGATTGGTTGTAGCGTTGCTCATCGTAGCGTTGGGCATCGTGCTGGGCATCCAAATTATATCCAGATACCGGGGAAATCGCCCCGATACCAACATAACATCTAACCGTGCGGCATCGGGTGGCTCGGCGCAATCAGACTCCACTGCCAAGACCAGTCCTTCGCTTGCCATCGGGCTACGTCCGCCTGCGTTTACCGTGCAGACCCAATTTGAGGCAAAGCAACCGCAGGATCAGTTGACTTTCCGCCTCAGGACGCTCCAGCCGCTGCCCGTGCCGCCGGTCGTGGAGCTACGAGCCGAACCCGAAGCTAAAGTTCGCTCGATCAATATGGTCTTCGACTCGCCCAGCAACAGCTACGTGGGCACAATCGACACGCTTCCCGCGGTCGGCACGGGCAGGCTTGAGATCAAACTCACCGACGACAAAAATCAAGTCGAGTCACATTTCACCAGCTTCGCGATCCGGCCACTTAACACTAAGCGGCTGGCAGCCACTCATTCGCACGACGGGCAGATGTCCATCTTCGCACTGCCATCCGCCCTTCCAGACCAGAGCCGGATTTTAGTCTCCGCCACCGGGGAGCCTGCCGTTCCGCTGCCCTCAGGAGTAAAGCTCATCGCGGGGTATTACCACGCAGCAGTAATTGACCATCCAGACGCACCGCTTGAGGGGACTGTTGCCATCCAACTCCCCGCCGGGAGAGCCGACTCAACATCCAACTCCTACGTCATCCACTGGCTCGACCCTTCGGTCGGCGCGTGGAAGCCCCTTAAGACTGTCGTTCAGGAAACGTCTAATCAGGCGCAGGCCAATTCCGCCGGGCCGGGAGCCTATGCTCTGACGGTAATGTCGTCAGAGGTTAACAAGTGAGGTGTGCATGACGACGCTCAAAGCGACGGCGGTCATCCTTCTCGCCGCGCTCATCACAGGCTGCAACAGAACCCGCGTGCACGTGAGCTTCGCCGGTCGCAATGCCCCGGATGCAGAGGTCTACGTGAACGGCAATCTCCGCGGGCAAACAGACGCTAACGGCATCCTTTCTATCAGCCCCCAACTCCCTGCGGGCACGGAACTCATAGCCCGCCAGCGCATCTTCGAGCGAGCCGCCTATCGTCAAGACCACGATGGCTGGGTGCAGCGCGTCTACATCACCAGCATGCGTGTGAACGACGATGGCACGCTCTCCACGCTCAGGATTACCGATCCCGCCGCCACGCAGGAACTCGTCCTCGAAAACAATAACGTGCTCAACGGCCTGCACGTCGTCGTCTCGCTCGACTGGGACGCCTCAGAGGCAGAGTTAGAAGATATGAGGCAGAAATGGATCGAGGCCGCGCGTTACATCTGGAATCTGACTGACGGCCAAGTTCTCTTCGAGCA
>DASPJG010000038.1:0-13470 GCA_035628755.1 Pyrinomonadaceae bacterium | reverse complement strand
CTCTTCTCCTTCATACACAAGGGCGATGGCTTCAGGAGTGCGTGCCGCTTGTGCCTCGAACAGTTCATGGATGCAGCTCTCGGACTCGTACGCTCTGGCGGTGTCGTTGAACTCGAAGAGCAACTCGCGGCGTTCCGCTTCGCTCAGCATCTCCAATTCCCTTAGCTTCCGCTCTTCGCCCCCTTCCTCCACTATTTTCTCCAACATTCGCTCGTACTGCTCGCTCATCGCTTCCACTTGCCAGTTCTCGTACACCCCTCGCTGGAACTCCCACTCCACTCTCATCCCTCCCCCTGCCCTGCTTTCCTCCTCTATCGCTAAACTTAACTCGAACTTCGCTCGATCCCTCTTCACCTCCTCCGCCTCAACTTGTACCCCCTCCATCACCAGTTCCCCACCCGGCGCGTTCTGTAATACAAAGTACACCTGAAACAACGGTGTCCGTCCTATCACCCGCTCCGGCTCCATCTCCTCCACCACCCGCTCGAAGGGCACATCCTGATGTGCGTACGCCCCCAGACAGACCTCCCTCACCCGCTCCAACATCTCCTTGACCTGCTCGTCGCCTCGCACCTGCGTGCGCATCACCTGTATGTTGACGAAAAAGCCGATCAACCCCTCTACTTCCACGCGCGTCCGCCCCGCTATCGGCGTCCCCACCACCACGTCTGTCTCCCCGCTGTGCCGCCACAACAGCGTCTTGAAGACTCCCAACAGCAGCATGAACAGCGTCACCCCCTGCGCCCCGCTCATCCGCCGCAACTTCGCTGTCAACTCCGCTCCTATCCACCGCCGGATGTGCTCCCCCTGCCCCCCCTCGTCTCCTTCACGCAACCGCTCGCCTCCCACTCGCAGCGTGGCCGGTGCTCCCGCGAGTTGCTTGCGCCAGTACTCCAATTGCTCCTCCAGCACTCCGCCTTCCAACCGCTCTCGCTGCCACGCCGCATAATCCCGGTACTGCACCCGCAACTCCTCCAGCGGCGAAGGCGCGCCCCGCCGATACGCCGCGTAGAGCGTCGTCACTTCTCTGACCAGCACGCCTATCGACCACCCGTCCGAGATAATGTGGTGCATGGCGAACAGAAAAATGTGCTCGCCCTCATCGAGTTTAACGAGTGTGGCGCGCAGCAGCGGCCCCGCACCGAGATCGAAGGGGGTGCGGGCATCAAGGGTGATGAGGCGGTGGGCTTCCTGCTCGCGCAGCGGCGCAGGCAGTGCCGAGAGATCGACGATGGGGAGCGGGACAGGCGCAGGAGCGTGGACGAGCGGGCGAGGCCCCTCATCAGAGGATATGAAGGTGGTGCGCAGCGTCTCGTGACGACGAACGACTTCGGAGAGGGCGGCGCAGAGGGTGTCCGTGGAGAGCGCGCCGCGCAGCCGCAAGGCTCCAGAGATGATGTAAGTGGAGGAGGGGCCGTCGAGTTGATCGAGGAACCAGAGGCGATGCTGTGCATAAGAGAGGATGGGAGGAGGGTCTGGGAGGTGAGGGATAGGAGCGAGTTGATCATCGAGAGAGGAAGAGGAGGCAGCGAGTTGATTGAGGATGAGGCGTGCGAGGGAGGAGGGGGTGGGGGCGAGAAAGATGGAGCGCAGCGGGAGGTCGATGTGAAAGATGTGGCGGAGGCGAGAGATGAGTTGGGTAGCCAGCAGGGAGTGACCACCGAGGAGGAAGAAGTTATCCGTCATTCCCACCCTCTCAACGTCGAGCAGTTGCGCCCAGATGCCCGCCAACAAGTCCTCGATTGCTGTATTTGCACCATGAAAAGGCGCGCCTGACTCGATGTGCCTACTGGACGGCGCGGGCAGCGCGAGACGATCAACTTTACCGTTCACCGTCAACGGCATCTCGTCGAGTTCAACAATCACCGCCGGCACCATGTACTCCGGTAAGCGCTCTCTCACGTACGCCCGCAATTCTCCACTCACAACTCCTTGACTGCTCTCTCCGCTGCCTGCTCCTCTCTCCAACACCACATAGGCCACCAAACGCTTCTCTCCCTCCCTCTCTTCCCGCACGACCACTACCGCTTCCCTCACCCCTTCGTGCTCCGCCAACGCCGCCTCGATCTCACCCAACTCGATACGATACCCACGCACCTTGACCTGCTGATCCTCTCGCCCCAGATACTCGATCTTCCCGTCCCTCCCGTATCTCCCCACGTCTCCCGTCCGGTATAACCGCTCCCCTGCTTCCACTGCATAAGGGTGCGGCACAAACCGCTCGGCTGTTTGCCCTCCCCGTCTCAAATAACCGCGCGCCAGCCCGTCGCCGCCGATGTAGATTTCTCCCCGCCCGCCCGTCGGCACCACCCGCATTTCCTCATCCAGAATGTAGACCTGCGTGTTCGCCACCGGTCGCCCGATGCTCGGCTCTCCCTCCGCTCCTCTCGTCACTAACTCCCACGTCGTATAAGTCGTGTCTTCCGTCGGCCCGTACAAGTTGTAGACCGCCTCCACCCCGCTGCCGCTCTCATACACTTCCTCGACCAGCCCTCGCTTGAGCGCCTCGCCCGCCAGATTCACCACCCGCACCCCGTCAGGAATCGCCCGCAGACGGCACAACTCCGCCATCGCCGACGGCACGGTGTTAATCATCGTCACGCGGTCTCTGCCCGCCAACTCCGGCAGCGACAAAGCATTGTCGGCCAGCAAGACCGTGCCCCCACAACTGAGCGGCACGAACAACTCGAAGACCGAGAGGTCGAAGCAGACGGAGGTGGAGGCCAAGACGCATTGCAACTGCGCGGGAGAGAAGGTGTCGTGCGCCCAATGGAGCAGGGTGACGGCGCTGCGGTGGCGGATGCAGACGCCTTTGGGGCGACCTGTCGAGCCGGACGTGTAGATGGTGTAAGCCAGATTGTCCGGCGTGGCATGTCGGGGCGGGTTGCTCGTGCTTCGGGATGAGATGGCTTCCCGATCCGTATCGAGATACATGACAGTCCCCTGATGCTCGTCGAAACGTCCGCGCAGGGACTCTTGTGTAAGTAAGACCGGCACCCCGGCGTCGCTGAGCATCAATGCCAATCTCTCCTGCGGATAGGCCGGGTCTAAAGGCACATAGGCGCCGCCGCTCTTGAGTATGCCGAGCAATCCGACGACCAGATCAATCGAACGCTCAACGCAGATACCAACCAGCACTTCCGCTCCGACTCCCAACCCGCGCAAATGATGCGCAAGCTGATTGGCTCGCGCGTTCAATTCCGCGTATGTCAGCCGTTGGCCTTGAAACTCAAGCGCCGTCGCTTCTGGGGTTCGCTCCGCCTGTAACTCAAACAGACTATGAACACATGCCTCCTGCGGGTAGTCGGCGCGCGTCTCGTTCCACTCGACGAGCGTCTGCCGACGCTCTGCCTCCGTCAATAGAGGTATGTCGGAGAGAGACTGGTGTCGATCCGCAACGATGCTCGCGAGCAGCATTCGGAAGCGTTCGGTCATACGCTCGATGGTAGCCTTCTCAAAAAGATCGGTGTTGTATTCAAGAGCGGCGTCGAGACTCGCGCCCGCCTCCTGTATTTCCAACGTCAGGTCAAACTTCGACATCGAAGGCGAGCCGTCGGCGACGACCGGGCTCAGCCTCAACTCCGGCATCTCCAGACTTCCGAGCGGCGCGTTCTGCAAAATGAACATCACCTGAAACAGCGGCGAGTGGCTCAGACTGCGCTCCGGCTGCAACTCCTCAACCAACTTCTCGAACGGCACGTCTTGATGCGTATACGCTCCCAAAGCAACGTCTCGCACCTGCTTTAACAATTCCGTGAAACTCGACTCGCCTGCGAACCGGCAGCGGATGACCAACGTGTTGACGAAGAAGCCGACGAGCGGTTCCGTCTCTCTCCGCGTGCGATTCGCAATGGGCGTGCCCACGAGCACATCCGTCTGTCCGCTATAACGATAGAGGAGTGTCTGCCACCCGGCCATGAGCAGCATGAACAGCGTCACACCCTCTTGCCTGCTCACCTCCCGCAGCCCTCGCACTAACTCTTCGCTCAACTCAAATCTTTCTCTCGCTCCACGATACGTCTGCTTCGCCGGGCGCACTCTATCTGTCGGAAGCTCCAGAACCGCCGGCGCGCCTGCAAGCTGTTCGCGCCAGTAGTCGAGTTGTTCGTCAAGCGCGGCTCCCTGTAACCATTCCCGCTGCCATAGCGCATAATCCGCATACTGCACCGCCAACTCTTCCAGCGGCGACTCCTCACCTCTGACGAAGGCTCCGTACAACGCCGCCACTTCTCCGACGAGCACGCCAACCGACCAGCCATCGGCGACGATGTGATGCATGGTCAATACGACTACATGCTCCGTCTCCGCCATCTTCAACAGCCGGACTCTGATGAGCGCGCCGACCGCCAGATCGAAAGGACGTTGCGCTTCCTCGGCTAAGATGTTCTGCATTTGAGAATGGCGCATCTCCGGGGCGAGCGCGGAGAGGTCTGTCAGCGGCATGGACAGAAGTTGCGGGGCATGAATGAGCTGCACGGGCTGTCCCGATTCGACGATGAACGTGGTGCGCAACACTTCATGGCGTCTGATGATTTCCGAAAACGTTCTGGAGAGCGCATTGAGGTCGAGCCGGCCTGTCAAACTCACAGCCCACGAAAGGTTGTAGAGAGGGCTATCAGGTTCCAACTGATCTATAAACCAGAGTCGCTGCTGCGCGAAGGAGAGGGGTAATAACCCGTCTCGCCCGACCGGCGTGATAGGTGGTTGCGCCGTGCCGCCTTCCAGACGCAGCGCACTCTCGATGACGAGCGCGAAATCCGCCATCACCGGATGCTTGAACAGCTGCCGCAACGCAACGTCAACGCTGAAAGCTGTTCGGACACGAGAGACAACCTGCGTCGCAAGTAGCGAATGCCCTCCCAAATCAAAGAAATTATCGCTAACGCCGATCTGCCCGACGCCGAGCACCTCCGACCAGATAGCCGTCAGCATTTCCTCTACCGGAGTTCGCGCCGCAATAAAGTCTCTGCCTCGCTCGTCGTACCACTCAGGGGCGGGCAGCGCGAGACGATCAACCTTACCGTTCACCGTCAATGGCATCTCGTCGAGTTCCACAATCACCGCCGGCACCATGTACTCCGGCAATCGCTCTCTTATGTACCTCTGCAACTCTCTACTCGCTGCTCCTGCCTGGCTTCCCTGCCCCCCTCTCTCCAACACGACATAGGCCACCAAACGCTTCTCTCCCTCTCCCTCTTCCCGCACGACCACTACCGCTTCCCTCACCCCTTCGTGCTCCGCCAACGCCGCCTCGATCTCACCCAACTCGATACGATACCCACGCACCTTGACCTGCTGGTCGCCCCGCCCGAGATAATCAATCCGCCCATCCCTCAAGTGTCGTCCCACATCTCCTGTCCGGTACAATCTCCCCCCGCTCACTTGCCCGTATGGATCAGGGACGAACTTCTCCGCCGTCAGCCCCGGTTGATTCATATAGCCGCGCGCCAGCCCGTCGCCGCCGATGTAAATCTCTCCCCGCCCGCCTGTCGGCACCACCCGCAGCTCCTCATCCAGAATGTAGACCTGCGTGTTCGCCACCGGTCGCCCGATGCTCGGCTCTCCTTCCCCTCCTCTCGCCACCATCTCCCACGTCGTGTAAGTCGTGTCTTCCGTCGGCCCGTACAAGTTATAGACCGCCTCCACCCCGCTCCCGCTCGCGTACACTTCCTCGACCAGCCCTCGCTTGAGCGCCTCGCCCGCCAGATTCACCACCCGCACCCCGTCTGGAATCGCCCGCAGACGGCACAACTCCGCCATCGCCGACGGCACGGTGTTAATCATCGTCACGCGGTCTCTGCCCGCCAACTCTGGCAGCGACAAAGCATTGTCGGCCAGCAAGACCGTGCCCCCACAACTGAGCGGCACGAACAACTCGAAGACCGAGAGGTCGAAGCAGACGGAGGTGGAGGCCAGGACGCATTGCAACTGCGTGGGAGAGAAGGTGTCATGCGCCCAGTGGAGCAGAGTGACGGCGCTGCGATGGCGGATGCAGACGCCTTTGGGGCGACCTGTCGAGCCGGACGTGTAGATGATGTAGGCCAGATTGTCCGGCGAGACGGGCGGCGGTGAGTCGGCCTCAGCGGACAGCGGGTCGGCGGCCATCGCCGCTTCGTCGTCGAGACAGATGACGAGCGGGAGAGGAGGCAGCAGCGAGCGCAAATGTTGATGGGTGATGAGGAGCGAGGCTTCGGCATCCTCGACCATGTAGCGGAGGCGCGGCTGCGGGTAGGCCGGGTCGAGCGGCAGGTAAGCCGCACCCGCCTTGAGGACGGCGAGCAGCGAGACGACGAGGTCAACGGAGCGTGGCAGGCAGACGGCGACGGGATGTTCGAGCGGCAGGCCGAGGCGGCGCAGGTGTTGGGCGAGGCGGTCGGCGCGCTGGTTCAACTCCCGATAGGTGATCTCGGTTGTGTCATGGACGAGGGCGACGGCGTGGGGAGTGCGCTCCGCCTGCGCCTCGAACATGTGATGAAGAGAGGTGTGGGGCTGGTAGTCTCTGGCGGTGTCATTGAACTCGAAGAGCAACTCGCGGCGTTCCGCTTCGCTGATCAATGCGGGAACCGAGATTGGCTGATGAGGGTCGGCGGCAAGGGCGGCCAGTAGGATTTGAAAGTGGGAGGCGAGACGTTCGATGGTTAGTTCGTCGAATAAATCCGTATCGTATTCAAAGGATGCCGCTAATTCTTCTCCGTTTTCGGCCACCATCAGAGTGAGAGGGAATTGCACGCCTCGCTCTTTGAGCGCCATTGATTCAAATGTCAGATCGCCCAACTGCATCTGTGCATTGATGCCGTCGATGGCGAAAGATGCCAGTCCGTTCTCGTGGAGCAACGGTGGCTTTTGAAAGACGAACATCACTTCAAAGAGCGGTGAACGAAGCTCGCTTCGTTCGGGATGAAGCCGCTCGACCAGAAGTGAGAACGGGTATTCCTGATGCTCGAAAGCGGCCAGTACCGTTTCGCGCACTTGTCTCAGGAAATCAATAAAGGTGTTTTGCGCGGCGGGTCTTGCGCGCAGGACGACAGGATTAACGAAATACCCGACGACCCCTGAGAGCGCGCCCCAATTCCGTCCCGCTGTGGATGAGCCGACGATGATGTCCGTTTGAGATGTATAACGATAGAGTAAAGTATAGAAGGCGGCCAACAGGGTCATGTAGAGGGTCGCGCCCTGATCGCGCCCGAGAGCTTTGAGTCGCCGGGTCAAACTTTCATTTAAGCTGAATGAACAGAAAGCCCCCCGGTCAGTCGGCATCGCAGGGTGGGGTCTGTCGAAGGGCAGATTCAAAACCGGCAAGTCGCCCGCGAGTTGCTTCTGCCAGTATTCCCAAAGGCGGTCGCCTTCCGCGCTGCTCAACATCTCCTCCTGCCAGCGCACATAGTCCGTGTATTGCAGCGCGAGGGGTTCGAGCGTGACCGGCTCGCCGTTCTTCTCCGCTTCGTAGAGGACGCTCAGTTCCTGCATCAGCACGGCCAGAGACCAGAAATCAACGATGATGTGATGGACAACCAGCAACAGCACATGTTCCGTCTCTGATCTTCTAAACAGACTCACGTGCAACAGCGGGCCAAGTTCCAAATCGAAGGAGCGGCGTGAAGCTTCCGACAGCCGCTCGTGCAGTAACGCCTCGCTCCACGTCGAAGCATCTTCTTCCTGAAAGGAGAGTTCGAGGTGGTCATGGATGTGCTGGGTGGGTTGTCCCTCGATGGAGTCGAAAGTAGTGCGCAGGGACGGGTGCCTGTCGCAGAGAGACTGGAAAGCCCGGCGCAAGGCCGCCGTGTCGAGGTCGGCGCGGATCCGTATGGCGTTCGCAATGTTGTTGGCGGTGCTCTGCGATGCAAGTTGATGTAGAAACCAGAAAGACTGCTGACCACGCGACAGCGGGTGACCCACCAGCGTCTCGGATGAAGCGTTGAGCGCATTGAAGTTCACGGCTTTCGTTTCCAGTGAGTCCGCTGCTTGCGCCGCAAGTTGGGCGATGCTGTGGCTTTGCAGCAGGTCGCTCATCCGCAGCCTGACACCCAACCCGGCCTCCAGACTGTTCTTCAATTCGATGGTCATTAAAGAATCCAGCCCATAGCGCGTGATGGGTTGTTCGACATCAATCTCGGAGGCTGGAATCCGCAACCTCGCCGCCAGGTGCGAGACGAGCCATTCCCTGACGGCGGCTTCTCCGTCGAGCGCGACGGGCGCGGCGGGTTCGAGCGTTTCTTCTTCGCTCTCCGCGCCGGGATTCCCTCTCCACTCGGCCAGACCCTCCAGACTTCTTTCGAGGAACTTAGTCCGCGACAGATGCCGCTGTATCTTGCCGCTCGACGTTTTGGCGATGCTGCCCGGTTTCAGTAACACGACGGCATAAGTTTGCAGTTCGTGTTCCTCGCTCACCGCCTCGCGTATGCTCCGTATCACCTCATCCAAATCAGGCCGCTGGCGCGACTCGACTTCCTGCACGATGGCGAGACATTCTTCGCCGGAGATTTCGACCGCAAACGCCGCGCCGCACCCGGGACGCAACGACGGATGACAACGTTCTACCGTCCGCTCGATGTCTTGCGGGTAGTGATTACGACCGCGAATAATGATCAGGTCTTTGAGTCGCCCGGTGACGAACAATTCTCCATCACGAATGAAGCCCCAATCCCCCGTGCGCAGGAAGGGGCCTTCAGCCGTGTCCGCGAGATACGCCTCGAAGGTCTCTTTAGTCTCCGCCGCGTTGTTCCAGTAACCACCCGCGACGCTCTGACCCGCGACCCAAATTTCTCCGACCTCGTCCGGCGCACACTCCGCCAGTCGTTCGGGATTAACGACAATAACTCTGTGCTCCGGCAAGCTCTGCCCGCACCCGACGAGCAGCCGTGCGCCCTCTCGATCATCGGTCGCCTCGACCACACGGTTGTCGGCCAACGCTTCCGCCTCGACAGCCTTTATCAACGGTCGCCCGTCGTGCCCTCCGCCGGAGACAAGCAGCGTCGCTTCCGCGAGGCCATAACAGGGATGAAAGGCCGACGGGTTGAACCCACACGGCTCGAAGGCCGCGGCGAAGCGTTCGAGAGTTTCATGGTGAATCGGTTCCGCGCCGTTGAAGGCGACGCGCCAACTGCTCAGGTCGAGCCGTGCGCGCTGCTCGGGAGTCGTTTTGCGGATGCACAGATCATAGGCGAAATTGGGGCCGCCGCTGGTCGTCGCGCGATAGCGAGAGATAGCTTCCAGCCAGCCTCTGGGAGATTGCAGAAAGGATGTCGGCGACATGAGTATGCAGCGCGCACCGAGATATAGAGGTTGCAGCACGTTGCCGATCAATCCCATGTCATGATAGAGCGGCAGCCAACCAACAATGACGGATTCTTCCGTCTGCCGAAATACTTGCTTGATGTGTTCCTCGTTGTGCAGCAAGTTTCGATGACTCACCATCACGCCTTTCGGGATCGAGGTGGAGCCGGAGGTGTACTGGAGAAAGGCCAGATTATCGCCGTTGATAGAGGGTTCCTGCCACTCCCTTTCGAAGTTGTTGACCAAACTTTCCGTGGTTAGCCAACGCAGCGGCTGGAGGTATGGATTCTGAGAGAATAAAGGTGCGATTCTTGATAAAACCGGGGCGGTCGTGAGCGCTACTGAGGCCTGCGCATCGGCCACAATTGATTGCAGGCGCAGCATCATCCGGTTGCGTCTCGGCGGATATGCCGGAACCGCTATCATGCCCGCGTAGAGGCAACCGAAGAAGGCTGCGATATATTCGAGTCCCGGAGGATAAAGCAACAAGACCCGCTCGGCGGGCGCACCCAATGCCTGAAGCTGCGCGCCGATGAGTTGCGCCTGACGGTCTAACTCTCCATAAGTCAGACTAACTTCAGCCGTCGCGCCATCAGATAAAAAGGTATAGACGACCTGATCCGGTTGGCGGGTTGCGCGCCAGCGCAGGACATCAACCAGCGTCTTGGGATTAAAGGACTCCGGCATGACTTCGGGTTCTTGCATCGAGTGTTAACCCCTGGCGATTGACATGCAAGCTTGAGGAAGGAATGGCTCTGGGAGGTGTATCAGACACCTGCCGTTCAAGCGCTAATTAGAGTTATGAACTGATGTGGGCTCGGGCGTGCTTCGGTTCGCGGCTGTGATCAAACTTTAGCGGTCAACATAACCCCGAATGTAAGCCAATCGGGTGAGGAATCTGTAAAGTATTTGCCGGCTGTTCACCAGAGGCGGCTTTTTGTGGTCTTACCGAGAAGTGCTTGTTTTTGCCGAAGAGGCTGGGAGAGGGAGATGAAAAACGGCGCGGGTTCAAAGCGCGCTAAGGATGTTAATGCAACCTCGGTTCTATTTCACTCTTCCCGGTGAGAAGCAGAAGAAGGGGCAGAACTTTAAAGACTCAGAGAACAACAATGCATATATTCTCAACTGCGTTTCGGGTTCAAACCTTCTAGGTTCCTTGTCCGGCGGCTTCTTCCATTCTCTTGCGCAGACTGAGAGGGCGCATATCCGTCCATACTTCATCGATATATGACAGGCACTCGGCTTTGGGGCCGCTCTTGCCTACGTCCTGCCATCCGAGCGGATTTTCTCTATCCGCAGGCCAGATTGAATACTGTTCTTCATGGTTGATGACGACTTTATAAATAGTCTGGTCTTCCTTTTCGTCCTTACTCATGTTGTCTCCTTATCCAGGGTTTATTGTTGTATCGAGTTAAGCCATCATGAATAACTCGCTGAGGTAACGTAGCAGGCAATGTCAGTAGGCACAGCTACCGCAGTTAACGCGCAGAGCGTTTTTTTGGCACTGCCGATTTGTCCAAAAGAAGGGGTTTTTAGCTAACTTCAAGAAGTCAGCTAAAATTTTAGGAGTTAGGTTTTCAGTCGCCCCAACTTTTCTTGTGCTTATTTTCTGAGTTTCGAATTGATATATAAACGCTGGCGAGAAGCGTTTATATTACGAAGACAATTGCGTCAGTCGTTTGTGTACGTCTAGTTCTTTCGCGCGATTGAGATTATTCGCGTGACAGCGTGATTTCCTAGTGAAATTGAATGAGATCGGAGAGGAATGTGAAGACAATCAAGCGGAATGCTCAATCGTCTCCATTACCTAATTGAGCCAACAGCCGTCGTCTGCGTGAGGGTTTGCTCTTTGGCTTACATCCTCTACCACAGAATAGGGCTTGGAAGTTGCTTCGAGCACATCATCATGCCACCACACGGCATAATGATGCTCAAATGTTGTTAGAACAATTAAATAGAATATCCCGGAGGTTCGTTCGTCCTTGCGATTGGCAGTTATGAACGCAGTTCCGGTCTTTCAGTATTACTACTACACTGAAACATCAGACATGTAGCGCTGGCGGGGCGCGCTAAACTAATGCGTACTCAACTGTTTTTATAGCACCTTGACTTCTTAAATCAGAAGACAATGAGGGGCATCGGGGATAACGTCGATGCCGAATATTGATGCCGGAAAATTAATTATGATGGAAGATGCAATATTTCCGAACCATGTAAAAGCGTTCACCGTTGATGAGGCGAGGGCAGGGTACGTTAGTTCATATAATTTGTCAATAGTTTTGACTTTCCGGGAATGTCTAAATCAGACAAGAGACGAAATCAAGTGTGTCGGGTAACTCGGATGTTGCGGCTGCACCGTTGTCGTTTGTTCCAACACCGGACGAACAAATCAACCGCACGACGAAGTGCCTTGCGCCACTTCGAGAAGCAACGTAACTGACCGGTGAGCCAAGCCAGATAACGACGAACTGATCATCTTCGATTATCTTTGCAAGCTGATTTCCAGTCCTTTAGTTTGATGCTTCCCCTTCTTAATTTCTGTTCAAAGCCACGAAAGCGATTGGCCTGTCTTTTATCATTGAAATACCATTGTGCTTCATAAAAACCGCCGCTCTTTTTTATGATAGCAATTGCCCGTCCGTTGTCTACGATAGTCCAGTCTTTCCCAATGTCGGGAGGAAAAGAGAACTGCGGCTCCTCACTATCGAAATAAAGCAGCACTTCGACATTCGCCTTGGCATGTTCTTCGAAGATGCGTTTATCATCCTCCGTGATGTCACATCTTTCGTCGAAGACGAAGACGCGGGTTGATCTGGCTTGCTTGTTTTCCTGTTGAATTCTGAGCAAAGACCTTCCCATCGTGGTCAGCCACACCTTCGCATATTCGGGGATAATGGTCGAAAAGATGGATTCTCTGGCCGAGCCATAAACGCTTGAGAGAAGGCTTTCGTAATTTTGACGAACCACTACTCTGCCCTGTGCCCACTCATTGCTCGTGGCTTCCCAATCCATACACTGCGAGATCACCTCGTCACGAAAGTCGGGATGTTCAAATTCCAGTGCCCTGTTCATATTATGAATCAGTGATTTCATCGTATCGAGCATAGGGCTATTATCAAAAGTGGGAACGTTACTTAGCTTTCCCAATCTCCGCACGGCCTCTTTGATATTAAAGCAGGCTGAACGCACCGCCGCGCGCAGGTTTCCATCGCTGCGCTCAACGTAAGTAGCGCAAGAGATACCCGCCAAGTCACTCGGCAACTTAATCTCAAGGTCTCTGTTATAAAGAATAAACGCTCGCTCTTTACCGAGTTGTCCCATAAACAGGCCAAGTTCAAAAATAATATTGTCGCGGGGAGCATTGATCATTCCACCCCGCGACATACTTACGTCATCGGGCGTCACAATCAAGACAGCGAAATCGAACCTCTTGGCGGCTTTCACGAGCGTGTCCAGATAGTTCTCATTGAGACCGAACACTCCATCTTTCCAGAGCGTGACCTCGGCGTACTCCTGAAGCACGACTTCCACTGCTTCCGCTACGGCGAAGCCTTCGCTCGATGAGCCGATAAATAGTGAGGGCTTGGGGGACATGGCTATTCAAGTCTCCATTGAAAGAGCACCTAGAAGTTTGACTCGTTGCGGGCTGTAGTCCAACTCCGAACGCTTCGTCTTTATGGTACGCCTCCCAACACTTGCGCGATCATTTGTAACATCATGGGCGCAGACTGGTGGATGAAGAAGTGATCTCCCGGAAACATGCGTAGGGCAAAGGATGAACTCGTGTGTTCGCGCCATCCTTCAATTCGTTCGCGGGTCACATGCTGATCGAGCACGCCGCCGAAGGCTGTGATGGGGCATTCGAGCGGCGGTTCGGGCACATACTCATAGGTTTCACAAATCTCAAAATCCGCGCGAAGTATCGGGCCTAACATCGCCATCAATTCGGGGTGATCCAACACCTCTTGAGGAGTTCCCTTCAAGCGTCGTAATTCTTCGATAAACTCCGCTTCAGGGAGGTTATAGGTTGAAGACTCCCTCTTGATTTTGTTCGGTGCGGAGCGGCCTGAGAGAAACAGATGCACGGGCAGCGGGCGGTGTTCTCGGCGCAGCAAACGAGCCAACTCGAAACTGATGAGCGCCCCCATACTGTGGCCGAAGAAAGCAAACGACCCTTCTAAATAAGGCGAGAGCGCG
>DASPJG010000037.1:0-6475 GCA_035628755.1 Pyrinomonadaceae bacterium | reverse complement strand
CATGCAGTATCTCGATTTCCTCTCGCGCGAACCGGAAGCGGGCGAGCCGTGGAGCGAAGTCCTGAATCGCTGCGCGAACCCTTTCAACCTCGACGCCAATCACCCGACCGCCCTGTGCGACCGCATCATCGTCTCTAGGTCGTTCTTCGAATCGGCGGAGTTTCGTCTGAAAGGCTTGTTCGCTTTCACGTTCTACCGCGTGGCTTTCAACCGCCTGCCGCAATACGTCGAGATCATTCCCGACATGCGTTCGGTGACGGGGCAGACTGCGCAGGAAGTCTATGCCAAGCGCGCCCTCTTCCCGTTGAGTTTCACGGAGCGGCAGGAGTTTCGCACGGCTTACGCCGGACTCTCCAACGCGGCTTTCGTTGATGCGCTTCTCGTTCGCTACGGCGCGCCTTCAATCAGGACGCCCGACCCGGCGAACCCCGAAGCTGGCATCAGCGTAACGCTCACCCGCGCCGATTTGGTCAACCGCCTCAATTCGCTCGCGCTGACCCGGGCGCAGGTGCTCAGGGCGGTCGTCGAGTCGGACGAGATCAAAGCGGCTGAGTACAACCGCGCTTACGTGGCGATGCAGTATTACGGCTACCTGCGAAGGACGCCGGAAGATGACGGCTACGAGGCGTGGCTGCGGGTGATCAACCAAGACCCGAACAACGTGCGTGTCATGATCAACGGCTTCATGAACTCAAACGAGTATCGCGCGCGGTTCGGCCAGTAAGACGGCACACACACAACAGAAGCGCACCAGCCGCCGGTTCTGAATTGAACCGGCGGCTGGTGCGCTTCTGGAACGAACCTGCTCAAGAGCAGGTTGCCGGGGCTAGAAAATGCGCTCGTGAACGTTGACTTTGGAGACCGAGATGACGACGCGCAGGGTGGGCGGGCGACGGTCGAGCGAGGCGGGGACGAAGGCGGGCGTCCGCCGGAAAGCCTCCTGCACCTCGTCGAGCAGGCGCGGGTTGCGCGGCGGCTGCACGACGCCCGCGAGCGATGCGCTGCCGTTGCTGAACACGTCGGCGTAGATCACCATGTCGTCGGCATCGTCGTCGTCGCTGCGCGAGGGAGTCTGGATCAGTTCGGCGAGCGCGCCGTTCGGATTAATCGTCGGGACGGGTTTCGTCACGTCGTAGCCGTTGCCTTCAAACAGGGACTTGTCGAGCGATTCGTCAGAGACTTCGCGCGCGGCAATGGTCAGTTCGCGGAGCACGCGGAACTGCGGGCGCAAAGCGTTGACCACCCCGATGAACAAGATCAGAGAGGCGAACGCGCCCACCGTGTAAGGCATGAGACGAGGTTCGAGCCAGCGTAAGAGGCGCGCGGGAAGCGTGCCGGTCGGCTGTTGGCGGCGGGCGGCGCGCTCGATCAAGAGCAGTTCGTTGATGGAGGCGGCGAGGTTTGCGGGCACAGCCGGGCGTTCGAGATTCGCAAGCGAGCGCACAAGCGTGCGCGTCCGCGCAAATTCCAGACGGCACACCGGACAGGCTTCGAGGTGCGCTTCCATCCCCGCGCTCACCACGCGCGCCAACCGTCCGTCAAGGTACGGCGAAAAATTCTTTTGTGTCTCCTCGCAAGTCATAAATTCAGGGGGTCGAGGTTAGAGCTTAAAGGTCAGCGGAAACAGTTCTGGTTTTAACCCGCTTCCGACCTCTCATCTCTATCCTCTGCTTTCAAACGAATGGCTGGCCGACCCCGGCTGCTCCCTCGCTCAAGGAAGCAACGCGTGCTGGTCTATATTCCAGCGTCTGCTCGCAAATGTCGGCAACCGGCGCGCAATCTTCCCAGACGGGTGTTGCTGGCCACGTCTAAAAAAACTCACACACGTTTGCCGCCCTCCGCATCGCACACGACGAAACTCGAACCTTCGTCGCTTCCCGACCCACTGGCACCTTGGATTGATGGGTAGAAGCCGGGGCGGGGCAGCCATTCGTTTTCAAAGAGCCGTTAGCTATCAGCCGTCGGCTTTCAGCAGAAATCGCATCTCGACGACCTAACGTGTCAATTGTCTCAACCGGCTTTTGCTGAAGGCCGACGGCTGAGCGCTGCTTACAAAGAGCCTTCCAACTTGCGGCGCAACTCCGTGCGTCCGCGCGAGAGTCTGGACTTGACGGTGCCGACGCTGATGTCGAGCGTGGCGGCCACCTCCTCGTAACTCAAGCCCTCCACATCGCGCAGGAGGACGGCCAGCCGGTAAGGGCGCGCGAGAGCGCGGATGGCGGCAAGTAAAATCTTCTCGCGTTCGTGCGCGAGCGTGCGCGCTTCGGGGTCTTCCGCGTATTCGTCAACGAGGCGGTTGGCGAGCGGGAGTTCGCGCGTCTCGTCCGTCGCATCGAGCGAGACGGTGACGTTGCGCCGCCTGCGCCGCCACCAACGCCAGCGGTTACGCGCCTGATTAACGGCGATGCGATAGAGCCACGTGCGCAAATCGGCGTCGCCGCGAAAGTGCGCAATGCTGCGAAAGGCTTGCAGGAAGGTCTCCTGCGTCAGGTCGCGCGCTTCTTCGGGGTCTTCCGTCAGGCGGTAGAGCAGGGCGTAAATGTCCGCCGAACGCTCGTTGACCAGCCGGTCGAAGGCCGCGGCCTCGCCCGCGCGTAATCTTTCAATGAACTGTGTCTCCGCGCTCGGACGCGCCTCCGGGGAGTCCGCCACGGAGGCGGGATGACCCATTTCGGCTTGCCCGCGGAGGGCGATTGGCTCTCCGAAGCTCACAAACGTCCTCCAGCGCGAACCGGCGACCCGTGCGGCACTGGCCGCTCGCCGTCTACACGTTCACTTAGACACCGCATTCCTGCGACATGTTCCCGAAATTTTTCGCCTGTTTTAGCTCGCCACATATTCGTTCGCGGGTCGGGGCGCGAAGCGTAGCACGCGCCTCCCCGGCGGTCAATAAAGTCTCACAGCGCCAGAGGGTTGCGTCGCCCGAACGCTTGCTTGACAACCCCGCGCCGTGGTCGTTAGAGTGAATCGTTTCACTCTAACTGCTGAAATCAGAACGCGCACAACCGTGCGATGTTGCAAGAGAAAAAAACGTGGCTCCATCCAAGAAAAAACATGCGCGCGAAGTCCGGCGCGATAAGTTCCGCGAAAAGGCGCTCGAACAATTCGACCGCGTCGGCGACCGCCTCGAAGGCCGTGGCCGCACCATTCTGTACGCTCTCGCCGGTCTGGTCGCGCTCGCCCTGCTGGCGGGCGTCTATTCGTGGTGGAGCGGGCGCAAGGCCGAAGAAGCCACGCGCGCCCTCAGCCGCGTCATAGAGATCGCCGACGCCACCGTGTCGGCCTCGCCCGCGCCCGCCGTGCCCGCCACTACGGGGCTGACTTTCACGACCGAGAAGGAGCGCGCGGAGCGTGTCATACATGAGGCGCAGAAGGTCGAGAACAAGTACGGCGATCCTTACAGGTCGATCGCACGCTACTTCCGCGCGGCCAATTTATTGACGGTGGATCGCGCCAAAGGCATCAGCGAACTCGAAGCGTTGGCGGGGAGCGGCGAGGCGGAGGTGGCTGCGCGCGCCAAGTTCGCGCTGGCGCAGGCGAGGGAAGCCGACGGGCAGTACGACGCCGCAGCCGCGCTCTACACGGAACTCGCGCGCGCGCAGAGTCCCGCCGTGCCGGTTGACACGGCGAATTTGCGTCTCGCCTCGGTCTACGAAAAACAGGGCAAACGGAGCGAGGCCGCAGACATCCTGTTCCAGATCGCCAAGACGGCGCGCGAGGCCAAAGGCCAGGACGGCAAACCCATCGCGCAATCTGCCGCCGCACGCGAGGCCGCGCAAAAACTCGAACGCCTCGACCCCACGCGCCACGCCCAACTGCCTGCGGAGCCTGCTGCCGCGAACCTTCCGTTTTAACAGCAGAGGTCAGGGGTTGGAAGTTGAAGGTCAGTAAAAACAGCTTTAATACTGACCTTCAACTTCCAACCCCTGACCTCTTTCTCTCATGGATAATCTGACGCACACGCTGGTGGGGTTGACGGCTGCGAAAGCCGGGCTGGAACGCCTCTCGCCGGGGGCGACCATCGTGTGCCTCGTCGCCGCGAACGCGCCGGACGCCGACATCGTCGCGGCCTTTGGCGGCAGTTGGTTCTACCTCAAGCATCATCGCGGCATCACCCATTCCATTGTCGGCACGCTCGCCATCGCGCTCATCATCCCCCTGTTGTTCTACGCCGGAGGCCGAATCTACGCGCGGCTGCGCGGGCGTGCGCCGGGCGTGCGTCTCGGCGGCCTTGTCATCGCCTCGCTGCTGGTCAGCGCGTCGCACCCGCTGATGGATTGGACGAACAACTACGGCGTGCGCCCGCTGTTGCCGTGGGACGAACGCTGGTTCTACGGCGACCTCGTTTACATCATTGACCCGTGGCTGTGGTTGAGCCTCGGCGGGGCGTCGTTTCTCCTGACAGCCACGGCGCGCTGGCGGAGCTTCGCGTGGGGCGCGCTCGCGCTAGTGGCGACGCTCGCTTTCCTTTTCCTGCCGATGCGCGTGGGGATGGGTTACCCGGTCGCGTCGCGCGCGCTGTGGCTCGTGTGCCTCGCCGCACTCGTCGTCGCGCACCGGTTGAAACTCGCAACACGGTGGGAAAGCCGCGTCGCGCTCGCCGCGCTGGCGTTCGTCGTCTTGTACTGGGGCGCGCTCGGCCTGCTGCACGGGCGCGCGCTGGCGCGGGCGCAGACGGTTGCCGGGGCGCAGGCCGCGCGACAACAGGAGAACGTGCTGCGCGTCGCGGCGATGCCGTCGCTGGCCGACCCGACGCGCTGGCGTGTGCTCGCGGAGACGGATCGCGCCGTCTATCGTTTTGAAACTTCGCTGCTGGCGCGCGTCGAAGATGAACGCGCCGCGCCCGGCGGGCTGACGCGCTTCGAGAAGCCGCAAGGCGAGGCCGCCGAACTCGTGGCGCGCGCCGCCAGAGACGAGCGCGCGCAAATCTTTCTCGACTTCGCGCGCTTTCCCGCCATCCGCGTCGAAACGCAAAGCTGCGCCGAAGCGTTGCTCGTGCAGTTTGCAGACCTGCGTTACACCGAACCGGGCGCGGCGCGGCGCGGCGGCAACTTTTCTCTCGAAGTCTCCCTACCGCCCGTGCGCTGAACGCCTGCGCTTTTCTCCCGCGCGAACCTCTGCGGCTGCGCCCGGCGTCCCGGCTGTGCGAGCGTCTATTTGCGCCGGTGCGCTATAATCAGTCGCCCCTCGCCAGTCCGTTCATCTTCGTTTAGTAGGTCGCGTCTATGAACTCCTCCTTGCCGGAAGATGCAAACTCCTCGCAAGAGGCAATCGCCGACATCACGGAGCGCAAGCAGCGGGAAGCGAAGCAGCGTTTCCTCGTCGAAGCGAGCGCGCTACTGGCCGCCTCGCTCGACTACGAGACGACGCTGCAATCGGTGGCGCGTCTCAGCGTCCCTTTCCTCGCAGATTTGTGCATCGTCTATGTGGTGGACGACGGCGATGCGATCCGCCCCATCGCCGTGGCGCATACGGACGCGGAGAAGATCGAGTTGGTCTGGGAACTGGAACGGCATGATAGCCGCAGGCCGGACGCGGCGACGGGCGTGCGGAAGGCGATCCGTACCGGCCAGTCGGAACTCTACCGCGAAATTTCTTCATCCGCAGACGCGGCGACAGCCGATGATGCGAAGCGTTTCCGCATCGCACGCGGGCTTGGTTTAGAGTCGGCGATGATCGTGCCGCTCGTGGCGCGCGGACGCACGCTCGGCGCGATCACATTTGCCGCTTCCGCCCCGGGGCGACATTACGGCCTCTCCGACCTCGCGCTCGCCGAAGACCTCGCGCAACGCGCCGCCTTCGCCGTGGACAACGCGCGCCTCTATCGTGAAGCGCAGGAAGCCAACCGGCTGAAGGACGAGTTTCTCGCCATGCTCTCGCACGAACTGCGCACGCCGCTCACCGCCATCCTCGGTTGGACGAACCTGCTCCGCTCCGTCAGATTTGACCAAGCGACCGCCGAGCGCGCGCTGGAAACCATCGAGCGCAACGCACGCTCGCAAAAACAACTCATAGACGATCTGCTCGACGCCTCGCGCATCATCACCGGCAAGCTGCGCCTCGAAATGAAGCCGACGGAACTCAAGACGGTGGTCGAGTCGGCGTGCGAGGCGGTACGACCGGCGGCACAGGCGAAGGGCATCGAAATCTGTCTCGCGCTCGACGGTGCGGCGAGCCTCGTCGCGGGCGACGCGGAACGCTTGCAGCAGGTGGTCTGGAACCTTTTGTCGAACGCCGTCAAGTTCACGCCCGAAGGCGGGCGCGTCGAAGTGCGCCTGTCACGCGCCGAGAGGCAGGCGCGCATCTCCGTCACCGATACGGGCGAGGGCATCAAGACGGAGTTTTTGCCGTTCGTCTTCGACCGTTTCCGGCAGGCCGACCAGACGACGACGCGCGCGCACGGCGGCCTCGGCCTCGGCCTCGCCATCGTGCGTCATCTCACCGAACTGCACGGCGGGACGGTTGCCGCCACGAG
>DASPJG010000036.1:0-7997 GCA_035628755.1 Pyrinomonadaceae bacterium | reverse complement strand
CCACTCTGAATGTGGATTTGCCCTTCCGCACCCTGTTTGAAGCGCCCACGGTGAGAAGTTTGGCCGCGCGTGTCGATGCCGTCCGGCGACCCGGCAAAGGTCTCCGCGCCATGACGCTCACCCCCATCGCGCGAGACGGCGAGCTTCCGCTTTCGTTCGCACAACAAAGGCTCTGGTTCCTCGACCAGATGGAGCCTAACAGCCCCTTCTATAACATTCCCGTGTTTCTGCGACTAACCGGCCCATTGAATGTCAAAGTGCTGGCGAGAAGTCTTAGCGAAATCGTGCGGCGGCATGAGGCGTTACGCACCGTCTTTACAAAGGTGGACGGCAAACCCTCGCAAGTTATCAACGACGCCGTGCCATTGACGCTCGACGTTGAAGACCTGAGCGCGCTTGACGAGACTGAGAGAGAGCGCGAAATCGTCCGGCGCACGTCGCAAGAGGCGCAGACACCATTCGACATCGCACAGGGACCATTGTTCCGTGCGAGCCTCCTGCATTTAGCCGAGGAGGATCATGTGCTGTCGATGTCGATGCACCACATCGTCTCAGACGGTTGGTCGCTCGGCGTCTTCGTGAGCGAATTGGGTGCGCTCTACGAGGCTTACAGTCGGGGCGAGGATTCGCCGCTTCCCGAACTCTCTATCCAGTACGCCGACTTCGCCTACTGGCAGCGCCAATGGCTCAAGGGCGAGGTTTTGGAAAAACAGGTGGATTACTGGAAGCGACAGTTAAGCGGAGACCTCGCCGTCTTACAACTGCCGACGGACAGGCCGCGACCCGCGTTGCAAACCTTCCGCGGCGCAGCCCATCTGTTCGCGCTGTCGCCGGAAGTCTCCGAGTCGCTCAAAGCACTGAGTCAGGAGAATGGGGCGACGCTCTTTATGACTCTTCTCGCCGCATTCAAGTCGCTGCTTTACCAGCACACACGGCAGGAAGACATCATTGTCGGCACTTCCATCGCCAATCGTAACCACCCGGAGATAGAAAACCTGATCGGGTTCTTCGTCAATACGCTGGTGATGCGAACAGACTTCTCAGGTAACCCGACATTCAGCGAGGTGTTGGGACGTGTGCGCGAGGTGTGCCTCGGAGCTTATGCCCACCAAGACCTCCCCTTCGAATTCCTCGTCGAAACGCTGAAACCGGAACGCTCGCTCTCGCATTCTCCTCTCTTCCAGGTCATGTTCGTGCTCCAGAACACTCCCCGTCACTCTCTCTCTCTCCATCAACTGCAACTCTCTCCTCTCGACGTCGATGTCCGCACCTCCAAGTTCGACCTCACGCTCTCTATGGAGGACTCTCCGGACGGCATCCTCGGCTCGCTCGAATTCAACACCGACCTCTTCGACCATTCCTCCATCCACTCGCTCGTCGAGCATTTCCAACACCTCCTCCACGAAATCTCTGCCGACCCGGCGCGCCCGCTCGCACGTCTCATCCGCCAGCAACACGACCTCCTCGCGCGCGAGCGTAATCAAACCGCCGCTCCCTTTCCACAGCACCTCACCATCCCCCAGCTCTTCCAGGCGCAAGTCCTCAAGTCACCCGACGCACCGGCACTCGTCACCGCGCACGCCTCGCTCGACTATGACCAACTCAACCGTCGCGCCAACCAACTGGCACACTATCTGCAACGTCACGGCGTCGGGGCGGAAACCATCGTCCCTATCTATGCGCGCCGCTCGGTCGAGGCGGTCGTCGCGATGCTCGCGGTGATGAAAGCGGGGGGCGCATACCTCCCGCTCGACGCCGAGCACGCGGCGCGCGAACGGCTCACCTACATGCTGGCAGAGTGCGGCGCGCCGCTGCTGCTGACGCAGGCGGAGGTCGTCGCCTCGCTGCCGCCGCACGCCATGCCCGCCTTTTGTCTCGACACGGACTGGCCTCTGCTCGCCGCGGAGAGCGAGGAGAACCCGGAGAGCGAAGCCGGGGCGGGGCAGTTGGCTTATGTCATCTACACGTCGGGTTCGACGGGCACGCCGAAAGGAGTGGGGGTCGAGCACCGGAGTCTGGTCAACCTGGTGACGTGGCATCAGGGATATTACGAAGTGAGCGGGAGCGACCGCGCGACGCACCTGTCGAGTCTGGCCTTCGACGCGTCGGTGTGGGAGTTGTGGCCGTACCTGCTGGCTGGGGCGAGCCTGCACATTCCTGACGAAGGGACGCGGATGACGCCGCACCGGTTATGGCGGTGGCTGGGAGAGGAAGGAGTGACGCTCTGTTTTCTGCCGACGCCGCTGGCACAGTTGATGTTGGCCGAGGAAGAGAAAGAAGCGACGGGAACGGAAACAGGAGAAGCCGCCGGAACAGGAGAGGCAGCGGGGACGGAAACAGGAGAAGCGGCGGCAACAATAATGGAAACAGGCTCGACGCTGCGGAGCATGTTGACGGGAGGCGACCGGCTGACGTGGCAGGCGCGCGAGCAGCGCAGTTACGGCGTCTTCAATCACTACGGGCCGACGGAGACGACCGTGGTGGCGACCTGCGGAGAGGTCAGCGCAGGCTCCGAGGAGCGGCTGCCACCCATCGGGACGCCCATCGGGAACACGGAAGTTTACATTCTGGACGAGTATCAGGAGATGGTGCCCGATGGAGTGAGAGGAGAGATGTACATCGGCGGAGCGGGCGTGGCGAGAGGATATGTGGGGAGAGCGGAGTTGACGGCGGAGCGGTTCGTGCCCGACCCGTACTCGGGAAGAGCGGGAGCGAGGATGTACCGGACGGGCGATGAGGTGAGATATCTCAAGAGCGGAGAGATCGAGTACGTCGGGAGACTGGACGAGCAGGTGAAGGTGCGCGGCTACCGCATCGAGTTAGGGGAGGTGGAAGCGGCGTTGCTGCGCGACGAGAGAGTGAGCGAGGCGGTGGTAGTGGTAGGAGAGCAGGGGAATGGAGAGAAGCAGTTGGTGGGGTACGTGGTGGTGGCAGGCGAGGAGGGAGTGGAAGAGAGAGAGTTGAAGGAGAGTTTGAAGGAGCGAATCCCGGAGTACATGATACCGGGAGTGATAGTGAAGTTGGAGGAGATGCCGAAGACGAGTAGAGGGAAGGTAGACAAGCGCGCCCTCCCCTCACCGGACGGTCAATCCAACGAGGCACAGGCTTCCTACGTCGAGCCGCGAACGGAGATGGAGCGCAGTATCGCGGCTATCTGGCGAGAACTGCTTAATGTGGAGAAAGTTGGTCTGCACGATAATTTCTTTGAGATCGGCGGCTATTCGCTGCTGGTGATTCAAGTGCAGAGCAGGGTTCGTGAACTTCACAATAAGGACTTATCAACCATCGAGTTGTTCCAGTATCCGACCGTCTACATGCTGGCGAAGTTCCTCAATCAAGACGAGCCGCAACAACAGCCTGCACAGCAAAGCCATGACCGCGCGAAAATCCGCCGGGAGGCATTGGAACAGCGCAATCAGGGTAAGGAGACATTGTGATGACAAAGGGAACAGACAGGCCGCATATCTCGCAAGCCCTGAAAGACCTCCAGCAGACCGGCATCGCTATCGTCGGCATGGCGGGTCGTTTTCCGGGCGCGAGAAACGTTGAGAGCTTCTGGAAAAATCTGCATGACGGTGTGGAATCGTTGACTCACTTCTCCGACGAAGACCTGCTTGCCAGAGGCATCAATCCCGAGTTACTCCGCCACCCTGACTACGTTAAGGCCGGAATCATTCTGGAAGATGCCGACATGTTCGATGCTTCATTCTTCGGACTCAACCCGAGAGAAGCAGAGATCATGGATCCGCAACACAGGTTGTTTCTCGAATCGGCGTGGGAGGCACTGGAGGATGCGGGTTATGACGCGGAAGAGTATGCGGGAGAGATCGGGGTTTTTGCCGGAAGCAGTATGAACACCTATGTGTTCAACTTTTATGCCAATAGCAAGCTTATCGAATCCATCGGCATGTACCAGACGATGCTCGGCAACGATAAGGATTTTCTGGCGACCCGCGTCTCTTACAAATTGAACCTCAAGGGGCCGAGTTTCACCGTTCAGACCGCCTGTTCAACTTCGCTCGTGGCCGTTCATCTCGCCTGCCAGAGTTTGCTCAACGGCGAATGTGACATGGCTCTGGCCGGTGGCGTCTCCGCGCGGTTGCCGCAGGATAAAGGTTACTTGTACGTGAAAGACATGGTTCATTCGCCCGATGGACATTGTCGCGCATTCGACGCGGCTGCCGGAGGCACTAACGGCGGCAATGGTGTAGGGGTCGTCGTGCTTAAACGGTTATCGAAGGCGCTGGCCGACGGCGACAATATCCACGCCATCATTCGCGGGTCGGCTATCAACAACGATGGCTCGCAAAAGGTCGGCTTTACTGCGCCGAGTATCGACGGCCAGATGAAGGTTATTGCCGAAGCTCTCGCCATCGCCGATGTCTCTCCTGACACCATCAACTATGTCGAAGCTCATGGAACCGGCACGGCTCTCGGAGACCCGATTGAAATAGCCGCACTCACCAAAGCCTATCGCGCCGGCACGCAAGCCAGAACTTTCTGCGCCGTCGGTTCGGTCAAAACAAATATCGGTCACCTCGACGTGGCTGCCGGGATTGCCGGGTTAATCAAAACCGTGCTCGCGCTCGAAAACAAGATGCTGCCGCCGAGCCTCTTCTTTGAAAAGCCTAATCCTGAGATTGATTTTGCCAACAGCCCTTTCTACGTCAACACCGCGCTCGCCGAATGGAAGAACGGAAAAACGCCGCGGCGCGCAGGGGTCAGCTCCTTCGGGATGGGCGGAACAAACGCACACCTCGTCCTCGAAGAGGTTCCGCATCTGGAGTCCGGCGCGGCGGCTCGCTCATGGCATTTGCTCACGCTCTCCGGCAGAACGAGCGCGGCTCTGGAAAAAGCGACGGACAATCTGGCGGCGCACTTCAAGCGGCATCCACAAATCGACATCGCCGATGCTGCATACACTCTGCATGTCGGAAGAAGAGCGTTCAATCATCGAAGGACGCTCGTTTGTCGAGATGTCGCGGACGCCCTCAGCCAACTCGAAAGCGACGCGTCGCAGCGAATCCTGACCGGCGAACATGAAGGCGGCGCTCGCCCGCTCGTCTTCATGTTTCCGGGACAGGGCGCGCAGTACGTAAACATGGGGTGGGAGTTTTACCGGGACGAACCGATTTTTCGTGCAGAGGTCGACCGTTGTGCCGAGACTCTCAAGCAACATCTCCACTTCGACCTGCGCGAGGTGCTGTACCCGCCCGCGGAAAAAGTTGAGGAGATGCGGCGGCGATTAAAAGAGACATCCGTCACGCAACCGGCGCTTTTTGTCGTCGAGTACGCGCTGGCAAAACTGTTGATGAACTGGGGAGTGCGACCGCAAGCCATGATCGGGCATAGTCTGGGCGAATACACGGCGGCCTGCCTGGCGGGCGTGTTCTCGCTCGAAGATGCGCTGGCGTTGGTGGCGGCGCGCGGGCGTCTCATGCAATCCCTGCCCGCCGGAGCCATGCTCGCCGTGACGCTGCCGGAGCAGGAAGTACAGTCTCTATTAAACGAACATCTCTCGCTGGCGACGGTCAACGCGCCGTCGCAGTGCGTGGTTTCCGGCCCGACCGAAGCGGTCGAAATGTTTAGGCAACAACTCAACGCACGGCAACTCAATACGCGTCTTCTGAATACCTCGCACGCCTTTCATTCGCACATGATGGATGATGCGCTGAGTCCGTTCGCCAAGCTGGTGCAGAGGGTCAAGCTCAAGCCCCCGACCATCCCGTTCGTTTCGAATCTGACCGGTACTTGGATTACCAATGCCGAAGCGGCGGATGCGGGCTACTGGGCGAAACATCTCCGCCACACGGTGCGCTTTGCCGACGGGATTCAAGAGTTTTTCAAAGACGAGCATTCGATGTTGTTGGAGGTCGGGCCGGGGCAAACTTTGAGCACGCTGGTCGGACAGCATCCGGGAAAACCCGCCGCACAGGTGGTGCGCAGTTCGATGAGGCACGCGTACAAAGAGGGAGTTGACGTGGAATTCCTGCTCACCGCCCTCGGACGGCTCTGGTTAGGAGGCGTGCCGGTTGATTGGCAGAAGTTCCACGCGGGCGAATTCCGTGCGCGCATCTCCCTCCCGACATATCCATTCGAGCGCCAGCGTTACTGGCTCGGCGCGGAAACACACGCGCAGACCCCGGCGGCCGACCAGACAAATTCGATAACGAATCGAAATGTTGATGATTGGCTCTACCTTCCCAACTGGAAGCGAACTGTCCGCGCCAGAGCGTCGAGCACGGAAGCGCAAACGAGCGATAAGCAGAATTGGCTGGTCTTCTGTGATGAGCAGGGAGTGGGCGCAGACGTGGCGCGGAAGTTGGAGGCAGCAGGGCACGAAGTGGTGTCCGTGAAGAGAGGACAGCATTTCGCGATGCAGGAAAACTCGTGCGAGATCGACCGGGATAAGCCCGATGATTACCGTGCTTTGATCAGGAAACTGCGCGAGATAAACAGACTTCCCACACACGTCGTTCATCTCTGGTGTGTCGAAGGAAACGCGCCGCTCCATCCACCGGCGCATCTCTTCCGAGAGGCGCTGGCGAGCGGCTTTTCCAGTCTGATCTCTCTGGCGCAAGCTCTGGAAAAGGAAAACTTTCACCGGCCTTTACAAATCACCGTCGTCACGAACGATATGTATGACGTGACGGGCGAAGAATCGCTCTGCCCTGCAAAAGCCACTGTGGTCGCCGCCTGCAAAGTTATCCCGCAGGAATACACCAATCTCGCCTGCCGCAGCATAGACATCGCGCTCTCCGGGGCAGACGGGCAGCAGGCGCAGAGACTCGCGGAACAGATCGTCACCGACCTGAACGCCACACCGACCGACGAGCCTGTGGTCGCTTATCGCGGCGCGCATCGCTGGACGCAAACCTTTGAGCGGATAAGTTTGCCTGAGAGCGCGCCCGAAGCGAAGAGGCTGAGAGAAGAAGGGGTCTATCTCATTACGGGGGGTCTGGGAGCCGTCGGCTTCGCGTTTGCCAACTATCTTGCGCTAAAGCTACGCGCGAATCTGGTTCTCACCGGGCGTTCGGAGTTGCCGGGGCGTGAGGCGTGGGACGAATGGCTGGCGCAGCATGACGAACAGGATAGTGCGGCGCGTGCCATACGCAAGTTGCAATCATTGGAAAGCGCCGGGGCACAGGTGTTGTACGTGCGCGCGGACGTGTCGGATGAAGAGCAGATGCGAGATGTGTTGGAGCGAATCCGGGCACGCTTCTCCGCTTTGCACGGCGTTATCCACGCTGCGGGCGGCAGCAAGGAGAGCGCGTTTCAGACCATTCAGGAGATGCACGATAAGGCCGGCGAATGGTTCGAGACGAAGGTTGACGGCTCGATAGTTCTCGAAAAGGTTTTGCCCGAGAGCGGCCTGGATTTCTGCCTGCTGACTTCATCTTTAACTTCGGTTTTAGGCGGGCTAGGTCAAGCCCATTACGCCGCCTCAAACCTCTTTATGGATGCCTTTGCTCACCGGCACAATCGGCACAGCTCCGTGCCGTGGACAAGCGTGAACTGGGATGGCTGGCAGACCGGGCTTGAAACTGTAGGGACTGCCGGCGTGGCCTCCGGCATTGCCGAATACGCGCTCAGTGAAGAAGAGGGAATGCAGGTGTTTGAACGATTGCTGTCGGTCGAGCCGGTCGCACAGGTCGTCATCTCGACGGGCGATCTGCAAACAAGGCTGGATCAGTGGACGAAGCGCACGGCGCACGACGCCACGACGAAAAATCAAATTTCGTCGCACGGCTCGCTGCATCCGCGACCCGCTTTGCAGAATGTCTATGTTCCCCCACAGACGGAGATTCAACAAGATGTCATTGCCTTCTGGCAGCGACTACTCGGCATCGAGTTGATCGGCATTTATGACAACTTCTTCGAGTTGGGCGGCAACTCCCTGCTGGCAACCCAACTGATGTCACAACTGCGTGAAAAGTTCGGAGTTGAGCTTGCCTTGCGCGGCTTCTTCGAGACGCCGACGGTTTTCGGACTGGGCG